>JAUILB010000039.1 GCA_030432815.1 Alphaproteobacteria bacterium
AAGGCTATATCATGATTGATAAAGGGGATGGTCTGCCTGTTGCGTCAGACGGGCAAAAAGCCATTATTCAATCAAATTATGTATATTTTGGAATAGAGCCATCAGGCAAATGGACATGGGCCGGACAAAGAAACAGGTTCGAAATTATTTCTGACTTTAACTATGCGTTATCCGGCGATAACAGGGTTTTTGACTATACCTATGAAGGGGCTGTCTCGAAAATTGATGAACATTCATTTAGGTATGAGATTGACTTTGATAATAAAAAAACAATCGAAAAAGTCATTGGTGGTGGTATAGAATTTAAATTAAATGCGGATTACAACGAAAAATACGGAACACCACGTTTACTTGAAAATAATACCGGTTGGATTTGGGGTGATGAAAATGCAGAACATTTCAAACTGGAATTTACAAACCCTGTGGCAGATGTGTTTTTTGAACGCAGAAACCCGAATGTAATCCGCGTATATTTTTTCCGAGACAGGATAGAAGTTTCAAAACATAATCATCAGGCCATATTTTCTGCACCTGATGATTTTACTTTGCGTCAAACAAATGATGAGCTTTTCGGTCTATATGATATTGATGAATGGTTTGAAATAGATGCACCCTATTATACGGCGACAGATTTAAGTTTTTTGAACCATTTACCTGCTGGTAAACACGGTTTTCTAAAGACGGATGGTGATACGCTGGTTTTTGAGGATGGAACCAAAGCAAAATTTTGGGGTACTACTGTTTCCGCAAACGCTTTGTTTTTAACCCGTTATGAAGATATTGATGATCATGCCAAACGTATTGCCGCACTCGGCTTTAATCTGGTCCGTTTGACACATCATGATGCGCGGTGGGTTAGTCCCAATGTGTTTGGGGAAAATGCAGAGACAACAAACAGAATTTCAGAAGATCATATGCGCATCTTCGACAAATGGGTGGCGGAACTTAATGAACTTGGTGTCTATATCTGGTTTGATTTTCATCATGAACGGTATTTACTTGAAAATGATAATATTTATGGTTTTGAAGAAATTGAACGCAAAAGCCCGAATGCGGAAGGTACTGCAGATTTAAGAGGATATTCCCATTTTAACGATTCAATTCGTTTGACCATGCAATCATTAAATAAACAGCTGATTACGCGCATAAACAAGGAAACCAACGTAAGATATGCCGATAATAAGGGTATTATATTTTTATTGCTGACCAATGAAAATGATATCACAAATCATTTTGGAAACAGACTTTTAAAAGCGCAAAATGTACCTATGCATACAGAACTGCTTGATAAAGCTGTAGATGATTTTTCCAACAAAAATAACCTTCCGGCTAATAGAGTAGGTCAGACATGGATACCTGGTCCCTCGAAGCTGTTTTTAAATGATGCGGAACATAACTTTAATCAGCAATTATTATCAAGTCTGCGAGAAGATGATCCTAATCACCTGGTTGTGACAACAAATAGCTGGGGGGATAATCCCATGTTCAGTCTACCGGCTCTGACGGATAGTGCTGTTATTGATGTTCATACTTACGGTGAAGTGGGCGAACTTGAAGTTGATCCTAACAAAGCAGCCAATTTTTTGCACTGGATTGCGGCAGCGCATGTTGCGGATAAACCGCTTTCCGTATCGGAATGGAATGTAGAAACTTTTCCGGTTCCGGATAGACATGCATCGTCACTTTATATGGCGGCGGTTGCGTCACATCAGGGGTGGGATGCTATGATGCAGTTTAATTATGCGACGCGTCCGCCAACAGGAAGGGGAAATTTTAACCCTTACTCAATGTACCATGACCCAGCAATGCTGGGGACAATGCAGGCAGCAGCATTAATGTATCGTCAGGGTCATTTGCAGGAAGCCGTAAAAACATATGTTTTTGCACCATCCGTTGAAGAATTAATGTACACAGCACTCACCCCAAAAAGCGCTAAAATATTAAGAACCGTACCAGAAAAAAGTAAGCTTCTGATCAAACTTCCCAAAATGGAAGATTTACCTTGGTTGAGAGAGACTTCGGTGCCTGCCGATGCAGAAATAATAACAAGATCCGATTTTTCACTGGTGGGTGAAGGAGATAGTAGCGCAACTTCAGACACGGGTGAGCTCTATCGAAACTGGCAGGAAGGTTTATACACGATAAATAGCACTAAATCCAAGGCTGCTTTGGGTTGGATCGGTGGTCGTCATATCGAATTGGATGGAGTAGCATTCGACATTAAAACGAATTCAGCCTCAGTTACGGTCCAAACATTGGATAATCAGGATATTGCTTCTTCCCAAAATATAATGATTTCATTTGCAGCGCGGGCAGAACCCAGATCAGGGCGCCGTGTACCAACGTTGGCGGAACCTGTTACCGGACTGATTAAAATTTCTGCGGGTCCGGGCTTGAAACTTTATAAGCATAAAAATGGCGATAACTATACCGAATTGGATGTTAAATATGAGAATGGGGCTTATGGCATTGAACTTACCAGTGATCTTAAAACATATTGGCTGTTCCTGAAAAGATAGGTCCAGAAGAGAAAATGTCTCATATTGGAAAAATACCATCTCTAAACGGAATACGGGCACTGTCTGTGCTGCTTGTTGTCGTATCGCATTGCGGATTTGGCCACATCATACCAGGTGGGTTCGGGGTAACCGTCTTTTTTCTTCTAAGCGGATATTTAATTACGACTTTATTTATTGATGAATATGAAAATACCAACAAAGTAAAAATTCCGCACTTTTATGCCCGGCGGGTAATCCGGTTATATCCAGCCATGCTTATTACCATAATTGTTGCATATGCACTTTCCTATTTTGAAATCCTTGGCGGTAAGGCAACGATAATTGGTGCGATTGCCCAGATATTTTATTTTGCAAATTATTTTAATATATTTTTTGACGGCTTTAATAAAATTCCGGCAGGTACCAGTATACTGTGGTCACTGTCCGTCGAGGAGCATTTTTACTTTTTATATCCGTTGATTTTTTCAGTATTTATATTTGGCATAGGTAAGCTAAGGCTGGCTTACTTTCTAATAGGAATAATGATCGTTATTCTGTTTTGGCGGTATTACCTGTTTGAAATTCAGAATGTATTTGAAGGGCGAATTCTTTTTGCTTCTGACACCAGAATAGATTCTATTATCGTAGGGTGTATTTTGGCACTGCTTAAAAATCCTGTTAAGGACATGGATAAACGGCATTTGTCAAAAAAAGATTTCCTGTTAATTATTGTATCCGTAATGTGCCTGTTATTGACTTTTTTATACCGTGATGAAAGTTTCAGGGCAATTTACCGCTTTACCGTGCAGGGTATTGCTCTCTGTGTTCTTTTTTATTATGCGATTGCTTTTTCAAAGCATCCCTTATTTTCATTTTTGAATGTACGAATAATGGATCGGATCGGTGTATATTCCTACACAATATATTTGGTTCATTTTATATTGATCGAATTGATAGTGGGTAATATCCCACAAATAAATAACAACTTTATTCTTTTATCCATTGTTTTGGGAATGTCTGTATTCATAGGGTTTTTGATGTATAATTTTGTTGAAAAACCATTGCAGATTTACAGAAAAAAATGCCGTTGAATAAATTTGCCAAGTGATTGATCGGTTTATGGCTAGCTTTAAAAAATATTTTGTTATTGGATTTGTCGCAATCCTTTTAATTGTTGAAATTATTGCGCGCATTTTGGGATTTGGTCAAACGGTTCAGGTAAGGCTTCATGACAGGATTGAATATGTACTGGTGGAAAATCAGGACGTGATGCGATTTGGCAATCGCATCATTATTAATCGTTTAGGACACAGATCACCCGAACTAGAGCTTGCCAAAAAGGAAAATGAGAAACGCATATTGTTGGTTGGTGACAGTGTTGTTTATGGCAATCATCATGTCGATCAAAGTGAAACAATTGCACATTTTATGACACAGTCGTTAAACGAGCATAGCGGGTCTGATAAGTATTCAGTTATTAGTGCTGCAGCATCGAGCTGGGGACCAAAAAATATGCTCGAATATGTAAATGAGCGCGGAATATATCAAAGTGATCTTGTTTTTCTTGTTTTGTCTACTCATGATATTTTTGATTTTCCTACCTTCGACGAAGCGGTAATCCCATACAGAGTTCATAAAAATTTCGCGGCAACCGATGATCTGATTTATGCAATCTATAACCGCCTAAGGCTATGGCTAGAGTCAAAAATGGCATCTAATGCTACCAGGATAAGTATTGAGGAAGCAAAAAATAAAACGAGACCAATTATCAATGATATTATTGAAATCGTCCAAAGCCAGAATAAAAAAATTATTCTTGTTTTTCATCCGACAGAAAGAGAATCCCAAAATGATTTTCTGGATGTAGGGTTTTTTTTATCGATAGCAAATGAAAATAATATAGAATTTATAAATCTTCAGAAAAAGTATAAAAATTATAATAATTTCAATTCGGATAAAGTCCACTATGATGGAATGCATCTGACACCCGGTGGTGCCAATTTAGTTGCGGATATTTTTGAAGAAAAGACAATGACAATATTCGATAAAAACAGACAGCAGGATAATAATTGAAACCATAAGAAGACTGTTATGCAAGACGCTATCAAACAATGCATACTTACCACAGAGCAAATGGCAAAAGCTGATCAGATATGTATTTCTGAATTAGAACAATTAGGCCGTTCAGGTGCCGATCTGATGGAAGAGGCCGGTTTAAGTGTTGTTCGCGAAATTGAAAGAGTGGGTCGTGGTAGAAAAGTTCTTGTGTTGTGTGGGCCCGGTAATAATGGTGGGGATGGGTTTGTGATAGCGCGACATCTAAGTTGCAGCGGTTGGCAGGTCCAAGTAGCGTTACTTGGAAAAGTAAATGATTTGAGGGGTGATGCTGCCAAAATGGCAGAACGTTGGGAAGGGGACTTTGAAAGTATCTATCAAACCTGTTTGGAAGGTCACGATACTATTGTAGACGCCATTTTTGGCACTGGCCTTTCACGCGAAATTTCGGCGAACCTTAAAGAAGTTTTTGAAAATATAAACAAATTGGAAGCCGTCAAAATTGCTGTTGATATTCCAAGTGGTATAGACGGCAATACCGGTAGAATATTAGGGTCTGCCATAAAGGCTGATCATACCATAACATTTTGTCGTTTAAAGCCCGCACATATACTTTATCCTTCAAAGGAAATCTGTGGCGAAGTAACGATTGCTGACATTGGTATTGCTGACCGTATTGTTCAAAAAACAAACCCTGATATTTTTGTGAATTACCCATCACTTTGGCAGGATAAATTACCAAAATTTTCCGGCGATTTTCATAAATATGACAAGGGTCATGCCGTTATTGTAGGGGGGGACAAAATCCATACCGGGGCAGGCAGGCTCGCCGCTATGGCGGCACTAAGGGTAGGGGCAGGGCTGGTGAGTGTTAGCAGCCCTGATGATGCATTGGATATAAACGCCGCACATCTGACCAGCATCATGATTAGAAAAAGAACTGAAATTCTCAGTGATTTGGAAAATGAAAAATTAAACTGTTGGTGTATTGGACCGGCTTCGGGGGTTAATGAGGCAACCAAAGCCGATGTTATAGAAATTCTTGAAGCGGGTAGACATACTGTTCTTGATGCTGATGCCCTTAGTGTTTTTGAAGATAATCCGGAATTGCTTTATCAAAAACTGTCAAAGAACGGCAGGGCTGTCCTAACGCCACATGCAGGTGAATTTGCACGTATTTTTCCGGGAATTAAGGATTTGGATAAGCTATCTGCCGCCAAAGAAGCCGCGAAGCTTTCCAATAGTGTCATTTTATATAAAGGTGCAGATACAGTTATAGCCGAACCCAATGGAAGAACAGCCATTTCAAAAAATGCACCACCATTTCTTGCGACTGCAGGTTCAGGTGATGTACTTGCGGGGCTGATATGCGGATTAATCGCCCAAAATATGGATGTTTTTGAAGCAGCTTGTGCAGGACAATGGATTCACAGCGAATGTGCCAACGAATTTGGCGAAGGTTTAATTTCCGAAGATCTGCTATTGGTCATTTCACAGGTTTTGAAGCGCCTGAAATAGCGTTTAATCCGCTAGTATGGGGATCTCATAAATTTTTTTACAAAAATATGAATTTTTCTATGGCGTTTTCTATTTAAATGACTATAAATGCCTCTCAACACGCAAATGTGATGTTTTTGGTTAGCAAATGCGGGTGTGGCGAAATTGGCAGACGCGCTAGATTTAGGTTCTAGTGTCTTCGGACGTGGGGGTTCAAGTCCCTCCACCCGCACCAAAGAATCACTAGTATAAAATTAGTAACATGGACTTTGTGAGTAATTGCAAGGTCCCTTTATTATTAGAACGGTTGGTCCATGAAGATAACGGATAAAGAAAATAAAGGCTTAAAACGCGTCTATGAAGTGGTTATCAGCGCCACTGACATTGATGCAAAAGTAGATGCAGAAATTCTGGAAGCCCAGAAGACTGTAAGAATGCCGGGGTTCCGTCCAGGAAAAGCACCTCTTTCTCTACTTAAAAAACTTCATGGTAAAAATCTTCTTGGTAAAATACTCGAAGAGACAGTCAACGAAACATCAGCAAAGGTGCTTCAGGAAAAAGGTGACCGCCCGGCGACCCAACCAAAAATAGAGGTTATTTCATATGATGAGGGTGAAGACCTTTTTTATAGTATGGAACTTGAGGTTGTACCTGTCTTCGATATTCCGGATCTGGAAAAAATAAAGCTTGAAAAACTGGTTGTTAAAGTTGATCCGAAACAGATTGATGAGGCAATTGAGAAAATTGCTGCTGGTCAGAAAGACTACAAAAAAGCAGCCAAAACATATAAAGCTGCGAACGGTGATGCGGTACTGATTGATTATGTAGGTTCTGTTGATGGTGTGGAATTTGATGGTGGTGCCGCAGAAGGACATCAGTTGGTTCTTGGTTCAAATACATTTATTCCGGGCTATGAAGAGCAGTTAGTAGGCGTTAAAGCTGGTGATAATAAAGACGTTGTTGTGACATTCCCGGAAAGTTATCATGCTGAAAATCTTGCAGGTAAGGAAGCTGTATTCAAAGTTACGGTTCAGGAAGTTCAGAAGCCTGCACCTGTTGAAGTGGATGATGAACTGGCCAAACGTTTGGGACTTGCTGACCTTAACGGTCTAAAGGAAGCGGTTAAAGGTCAAATAGAAAATGAACATGCAGAAGTTGCCCGCACACATACAAAAAGAGGGTTGCTTGATGCGCTTGCCGACCTTGTCGATTTTGATGTACCTGAAAATATGCTTGAACTGGAAAACCGGCAAATCATGCAGCAGCTTAGAATGGATGCGCACAGACAATTACTTTCTGAAAATCCGGATGCAAAACCTGAAGATGCACCAGAGCCTTCAGACGAGGAAAAGGAAGAGTATGAAGCAATCGCGCTTCGTCGTGTTCGCCTAGGATTATTGATTTCTGAAATTGGTGCCAAAAATGATATTCAGGTTGGACAAGATGAAGTAACTCGCGCCATTTCTGCGGAAGCCCGTAAATATCCTGGACAGGAACAACAGGTATTTGAATATTTCCAAAAAGATCCTAATGCCATGGCGCAAATGAAAGCGCCCTTATTTGAAGAAAAAGTGGTCGATTATATTATCGGAGTCGCAAAAGTTACTGAAAAGAAAGTAACCTCAGAAGAATTAATTGCTATTATCGAAGCAGAAGACGATGAAGTGACGTCAAAAAAATCTGCTAAGAAAAAAACTACAGCAAAGAAGAAACCTGCTGAGAAAAAAGCGCCTGCAAAGAAAGCACCGGCCAAAAAAGAAACAACAAAAAAGGCGCCTACAACAAAGGCCCCAGCTAAAAAAGCTCCTGCTAAAAAGGTGGCGCCAAAAAAAGCTGACAAAAAGAAATAAAATTAATAATTTAATGACAGTTTCACTTTAATGTGTCACTCAATTTATAATTAATTTGATAAAGGAAGCTTAAATGAACGATAATATCGATACGACAATGAATAACCTTGTTCCGATGGTTATTGAACAAACGAGTAGAGGTGAGCGTTCATTTGATATATTTTCTCGCCTGTTAAAAGAACGTATCATCTTTTTAACAGGACAGGTAAATGACAGTGTATCAGCCCTTATTACGGCTCAGTTGCTTTTCCTTGAAGCGGAAAATCCAAAAAAAGATATTGCCTTTTACATAAATTCTCCCGGTGGTGTCGTGACTTCTGGGCTTGGTATATATGATACAATGCAATATATCAGGCCAAAGGTGACAACGATTTGTATTGGTCAGGCCTGTTCGATGGGATCACTGCTTCTTGCAGCGGGTGAACCAGGACAACGTTTTTCACTTCCAAATAGCCGTATTATGATTCACCAGCCATCTGGTGGTGCTCAAGGGCAGGCAGCCGATATTGAAATTCAAGCCAAAGAAATCCTTTCACTGCGTAAAAGACTCAATGAAATATATGTGAAGCATACGGGCCGTAAGCTTGCTGAAATTGAAAAAGCAATGGATCGTGATAACTTTATGTCACCTGATGATGCAAAAGAATTTGGTATCATTGATGAAATCTATGAAAAACGACCTGACTCAGATGAAGGTTAGGTCTTTTAAGTTTATTGGTAAAAACTAAAATTTTTTGCTGTTGTTAATCAATTGTTTCCACATTTTGCGCTATAACGATTTTTAATATTGATATTTCGTCTAAATATTTTAAGTTGGAGTATCTGTAGACGCGTAAAAAGAAAAAATTAGGAAAATTGACCATATGTCTAAATCAAAATCTGGTGACTCAAAAAGCACTCTTTTTTGTTCATTCTGCGGAAAAAGTCAGCACGAAGTCAAAAAGCTGATAGCAGGTCCTACAGTCTTTATCTGTGATGAATGTGTAGAGCTGTGCATGGATATTATCCGTGAGGAAAGCCAGACATCGGTAAGTAAATCAGACAGTGGTGTACCTTCACCTGCTGAAATTTTAAAAGTTCTTGAAGATTATGTTATTGGTCAGGAACTTGCGAAGAAAGTTTTGTCAGTTGCTGTGCATAATCATTACAAACGTCTGCATCATGCTTCAAACAATGATGAAATTGAACTTTCAAAATCAAATATTCTTCTGGTTGGTCCTACCGGATGCGGTAAAACACTTCTTGCACAAACACTGGCCCGAATTCTGGATGTACCATTTACTATGGCCGATGCAACTGCGCTAACCGAAGCCGGCTATGTTGGTGAAGATGTTGAAAATATTATTCTGAAACTTCTGCAGGCATCTGATTATAACGTTGAACGTGCGCAGCGCGGTATCGTTTATATTGATGAAGTTGATAAAATCAGTCGCAAATCCGACAACCCGTCAATCACGCGTGATGTATCTGGTGAAGGTGTGCAGCAGGCATTATTGAAAATTATGGAAGGCACGGTTGCCAGCGTACCGCCGCAAGGTGGACGTAAACATCCCCAACAGGAATTTTTACAGGTTGATACGACAAATATACTATTTATTTGTGGTGGGGCATTTGCGGGTCTGGATAAAGTCATAGCAAATAGGAATGAAGGCAAATCAATAGGCTTTGGCGCAAACGTCAAGAGCGCTGAAGATCATTCAATTGGGGAACTTCTTGTTCAGGCGGAACCGGAAGATCTGGTTAAATTTGGACTTATACCAGAATTTATTGGGCGCCTTCCTGTTCTGGCGACGCTTACGGATTTAGATGAAGAAGCACTTGTTCAGATTCTTTCTTTGCCAAAAAATGCTCTGGTAAAACAATATCAGCGCCTGTTTTCCATGGAAGACGTGGAGCTTCGCTTTACAGATGACGCACTGATTGCAATAGCCAAACGCGCTATTAAACGCAAAACCGGGGCACGTGGCCTTCGTTCAATCATGGAAGATATTCTTCTTGATACCATGTTTGAGCTACCATCCTTGGAAGGTGTTCGGGAGGTGGTCATAAATAGTGAAGTCGTGAGCGGCAATGCACAACCACTCTATATTTATGCCGATACCAAGAAAGATGAAGCCGGGGCCGGGGCATAGCTCACAATTAATTTGTCTTCGGTCTTGAATTTGACGCAGTGGCGCATTAAGTCTGTTAAAAGTAATTCAAATTAGATTAGAGTTGGATGCCCAATGAGCAAAACTTATCCAGTATTACCGCTTCGAGATATCGTCGTTTTCCCGCATATGATTGTTCCACTATTTGTTGGTAGGGAAAAGTCTGTAAAAGCTCTTGAGCAGGTAATGAGTTCTGACAAAAAAATATTGCTTGTTGCCCAGAAAGATGCCAATCGGGATGATCCCGAAGTAAATGATATTTATCGAACAGGGACACTTGCAAGTGTATTGCAGCTTCTAAAACTTCCTGATGGTACTGTTAAAGTGCTAGTAGAAGGCGTGGAACGCGCAAGAATACAGAAATTCACCGAAAATAAAGATTTTTTTGAAGCGGAAACTGAACTCGTAAGCGCGAATAAGGCCCCTAAAGAAGAAGTTGAGGCGTTAAGCCGTTCTGTAATGGGTAAATTTGGGCAATATATTAAACTTAATAAAAAAATTCCTCCTGAGGTCATAAATACGACAAGTGAAATTGAAGACGAGGGCAAGCTGTCTGATGTAGTTGCATCTCATTTAAGTTTAAAAATTTCAGACAAACAGGAACTTCTGGAAAATGACGATATCATTAGTCGGTTAGAAAAGATTTATTCCGTTATGGAAAGTGAAATCGGTGTTATGCAGGTGGAAAAGAAAATTCGCCGCCGCGTCAAAAGCCAAATGGAGAAAACCCAGAAAGAATATTACCTGAATGAACAGTTAAAGGCGATCCAGAAAGAATTAGGAGAAACCGAAGACGGAAAAGACGAAGTTTCTGAGATTGAGGCAAAAATTAAAAAAACAAGGCTTTCCAAAGAAGCAAAAGAAAAGGCGACTGCGGAGCTTAAAAAGCTGAAATCAATGAGCCCTATGTCGGCGGAATCTGCCGTGGTGCGAAATTACCTTGATTGGATACTTTCTATTCCCTGGAATAAAAAGCGTTCAATTAAAAATGATATAAATGAAGCTGAAAGAATTTTAAACGAAGACCATTATGGCCTTAACAAGGTCAAAGAACGTATTCTTGAATATCTCGCTGTTCAAAGCAGAACACAGAAAATAAAAGGTCCTATTCTATGTCTTGTGGGTCCGCCCGGCGTTGGTAAAACGTCGCTTGGAAAATCGATTGCACGTGCAACTGGCCGTAAATATGTAAGGTTTTCTGTTGGTGGCGTCCGCGATGAAGCGGAAATTCGTGGACACAGAAGAACATATATCGGATCCATGCCCGGTAAGGTGATCCAGAGCATGAAAAAAGCGGGTTCAAGCAATCCAATGTTCCTGCTTGATGAAATTGATAAAATGGGATCAGATTTCCGTGGTGATCCCTCATCGGCACTTCTGGAAGTTCTTGATCCTGAACAAAACAGCAAATTTAACGATCATTACCTTGAAGTGGATTATGATCTGTCTGATGTCATGTTCATTACGACGGCCAATACGCTTGATATGCCGGGGCCGCTTCTTGATCGCATGGAAATTATAAGGCTTTCCGGCTATACTGAGGATGAAAAAGTCGAAATAGCCAAACGTCATCTAATCAAAAAACAGGTCGAGGATCATGGTTTAAAGGATGATGAATGGTCGATTTCAGACAGTGCGCTTCGCGAACTTATTCGCTACTATACCCGTGAAGCCGGTGTGCGTAATTTAGAGCGTGAATTGGCAAATCTGATCCGTAAGGCGACCAAGCAAATTGTTGCTGGCAAGGTTAAAAAAGTTGCTGTTACGGTAAAAAACCTTGAAAAATTTGCCGGTGTTAAAAAACATAGATTTGGTGAAGTGGATGACCAGGATATGATTGGTATAACTACCGGTCTTGCCTGGACAGAAGTTGGTGGTGTTATCCTTTCAATTGAAGCTATTGTATCACGTGGTAAAGGCAAGGTGACAATAACGGGTAAACTTGGTGATGTGATGCAGGAATCTATTAAAGCGGCGCTAAGTTATGTCCGATCAAAAGCACCGGAATTTGGAATTCAACCAAATGCTTTTGATGCTAACGATTTACATATTCACGTACCTGAAGGAGCTACGCCGAAAGATGGACCATCAGCTGGGGTTGCAATGATCACTTCATTAGTGTCGGTATTAAGTGGCATTCCTGTTCGTCATGATGTGGCCATGACTGGTGAAATCAGTCTCCGTGGGAAAGTAATGCCCATAGGCGGTCTTAAGGAAAAGCTTCTTGCTGCCCATCGTAGCGGAATAAAGAAAGTGTTGATACCGATTGAAAATGAAAAAGATTTGGTAGAGATCCCTGACAATGTCAAAAAAGGACTCGAGATTGTTTCAATGACAAATGTGGATCAGGTGTTGGAACATGCGCTTGCATCACCTTTAATACCACTTTCTGAAGATGAAATTGAAGGAATCGCAGCACTGGGGAACGGCGGAAGTGATTCCAATTTTAAGGATCAGTTACATCATTAAAGGAAAGTTTGCTTCAAAATGAAGCAAGATTATAGTTTTAAAGTTGTATTAACCACCATAAAAAACACTCTTTCGTTTAGCGAGAGTGTTTTTTTGTTTAAAAAACGTTTTTTGTTTCAATGTCAAGAAAACTTTCTATAAAAAAACCGCAGATTTGCGTGGTTTTCCCTTTGACGAATTCCAATTGTAAGTCTAATATGCCTTCGACTTTCGATCACAACAGATAAAAAGTTTTTATCCACATATTATACTTTACTTTAAAGGGGAAGATAATGAACAAAAATGAACTAGTAAACAACGTAGCTGAAGCAGCAGGTCTTTCAAAAGCAGACGCAGCGCAGGCTGTAGACGGTGTTTTTGATACTATTGTAAGCACACTTGCTGGCGGCGATGAAGTTCGTCTGGTTGGTTTTGGTACTTTCAGTGTTGCACAGCGTGCCGCATCAGAAGGTCGTAACCCACGTACGGGTGAGAAAATTCAAATTCCTGCTTCCAAGCAGCCTAAGTTTAAAGCCGGTAAAGGCCTAAAAGACGCTGTTAATAAATAATAAATAATAAAATTAAAAGGCGGTTGGTAATTTTTTTTACCGACCGCTTTTTTTAATGCTTTACATATCTTAAACTTATCTGTAGATATGCACCCACACTTCGTCATAGAAGTGTAATTTTTGAAAAAGTGGGGCGATTAGCTCAGTTGGTAGAGCGCTTCGTTTACACCGAAGATGTCGGGAGTTCGAGTCTCTCATCGCCCACCATTTTTTAAAAATTTAGATACGTTACTATAGCGGTTTAAGTAACGTTTCGAATTTCGAAAAAACAAAGAAAAAGCCGCTTGACTTGATGGTGGTAATCCCCTACATCAGGAGCGAAAAAATAAGGGGGTGTAGCTCAGTTGGTTAGAGCGCTGGCCTGTCACGCCAGAGGTCGCGGGTTCGAGTCCCGTCACTCTCGCCATTTTATCAAAAATGGTAATTTTACCCAATTTTCTCCTGTCTTCGAATTTTACTAATTCATTATAAGCATGAAGGATTTTGTTATGTCCGTTTTGCTGTTTCGAATTTACAAAAAAGCATTTATTTATAAAAAAACTAGTGGAAATTTATGTCGCTAAGGGCTATTAACAAGGCTAGGAATTTTGCTTTTTGTGTTCTTGAAATTATGCTCGGGTGCATAGGTGGTAAAATAAACCTTAGCTTGGATTAAAGGACAGCGTTCCAGGTCATTACGGTGAGGACTGTCATAAACGAAGTAATATGAAGGGTGGGGCGCTAATGAACGAAATGCTGCTCGAATATCTTCCGATATTGGTTTTTTTTATTATAGCTATTGTTATGGCTGCGATTTTTGTGTTGTTGCCAATCCTTATTGTGAAACAAAAGCCTGATGCGGAAAAGCTTTCTGCTTATGAATGCGGGTTCGAGGCATTTACAGATATGCGCAAACAGTTTGATGTCAGGTTTTATCTTGTGGCGATCCTGTTTATTATTTTTGATTTAGAAGTGGCGTTTCTGTTTCCTTGGGCAGTTGCGCTTGGAAATATTGGAATATTCGGTTTTGTATCGATGATGATCTTTCTGGGTGTGCTTACTGTCGGCTTTATATATGAATGGAAAAAAGGAGCATTGGAATGGGAGTAGATAATACGCCAGACCAAGCAAATGTGAATATGTCATCATCGGCAATGCAGGCGGAAATGTCCGCCATGGAGC
>JAUILB010000375.1 GCA_030432815.1 Alphaproteobacteria bacterium
ATGGCCACCATTGCTTTGGGGTTTATACCGTATGGATTTTCATTGTTGGTCATGCGTATTGGATTTTCAGGTGTTACCGGCTCACCAAAGGCAGTGAAATCTGACATTTCCTGCGCTTTTGCCTTAGTTGATAACATCAGACCCCCGGCAACCGCCCCGGTTCCGATTAGCCAGTCACGTCTTGTAAGTTCATTTTTCATTTTCTTCTCCCCTTTATTCAGGCGAATTCGGCCCTGTATTTTTCTGTAAAGTATGTCATTTCTTCCGGCTTGGTCAGACTGAGGCGTACCCAGTTTGTGTAGGGCTCAAACGGACGGCCGGTTAGAATATGGTGTTTTTTCATTATGTCGGCTACTTCGGTTGATGGTCGGCCCGCATTAAAGAATATGAAGTTTGCATTGCTTTTTACATATTCTAGCCCCAAATCATCTAGCATTGCTGAAATTATTTGTTGGCATTCCTTGTTTTTTTGCTTCAGGAATGCCTGGTATTCAATGTCCTGATAGCTTTCAATGGCACCGCGAACAGCCGGCAGGTTAAGCGTGTTTGTAAATAACCCAAAACTTTTTTGAATGAAGTCAGGATGCGCATAACAGACACCAATACGCATCCCCGCAAAAGCATGAATTTTTGAGGCTGTGCGTGTCACAACAATATTTTTGTTTTCTTTTACAAGGCTGATCATGCTTTCATAATCAGGGTTATCTACATATTCGTAATATGCTTCATCAATTAAGATAGTCGCTTTTTCGGACATTTCATTACAGAAATCTTTAAGCGCGGTTTTTTCAATGATGCTTGGTATTGGGTTATTGGGATTGCAAAGATAAATAAGCTTCGTGTTGTTGGTCATGGCTGACCGCATAGCATTAAGGTTGATATGCATATCATCGCCAACTGGTACTTCAATAAGCTTCGATCCTAAAGTTCTGCTAAATCTTGCTATATCACCATAAGTCGGCACCGGAAGTAGAATATCACCACCCTGAACTGCGTTAAATACGGCTGCTTTTTCAAGAAATTCTGTTGATCCAGCGCCCAGGCCAACATGATCTTCTGAAATGTCTTCAAGTTTGGCCATTAACGCCCTGAACTGGAATATATCCCCGAAGGCATATTTATGTGAGTCATCAGCCGCTGCTGCTATCGCTTTTCTCGCTTTTAATGACTGGCCATATACATTTTCATTAAGATGTGCACGGATGGGGTTTTCTGCCGTCGGGTTTATATTTGGTTCCATAAAGCTTTGCGCTGATGCCTTTGTCCCTGAAAGAATTATTCCTGTGGCTGCTGCAGTTGTTGTGCCGACAAGCCATTCACGACGGGTCATTTTTTGGGTCATTTCATTCACTTTCCTGCGCGTAATATTTTACGATAAAATTATAATTGAAATATTGTAACATATATAACCACAATATAATCGTGAAGTCCAATCAACAATGCATACAAAAAAGGGTGTCAATCAGCAGATTGACACCCTAAAAACTAACTTTGTAATAACTTAACCAAATATTTCACGATACTTATCGGCAACATATTGCATTTCTTCCGGTTTTACCGTGCTCATTCT
Source organism: Alphaproteobacteria bacterium (assembly GCA_030432815.1). GTDB lineage: Bacteria > Pseudomonadota > Alphaproteobacteria > Sphingomonadales > Emcibacteraceae > Pseudemcibacter. The sequence goes on from JAUILB010000375.1 coordinate 1,571, forward strand.
TACCCAATCGGTATAAGGCTGGAATGTGCGGCCACTCATTATTCCATGCTTTCTGAGCTCCTCTGCCACTTCAGTCGCGGGGCGCCCGGCATGGAAAAAGGCAAAATTGCTGTTTGATTTGACATATCGCAAATTAAGGTCAGAAAACATTTTTTCTAATATATCCATACTTTCACGGTTTTTTTGTTTCACAAAATTCATAAATTCCGTGTCCTGATAACTCTCCACTGCACCGGCAACTGCAACATTGCTAAGTGATAGATTGAATGGGCTGGTTATTTTTTTCATCGTATCGGGATGGGCAAATGCAAAGCCAATCCGCACACCCGCAAAACCGTGAATTTTTGATGCGGTACGGCAAATGATAATATTCTGATGTTCAGTGACAAGATCCTTCATTGATGCATAGTCAGGATTATCAACATATTCGTAATATGCTTCATCAATTAATATTAATGCCTTTTTGGACATTTCAATGCAAAAATCTCTAAGTGCATTTTTTTCGATAATCGAAGGGATTGGATTGTTGGGATTACAGAGATATATCAGCTTAACATCATCTGTCATCGCTGCGCGCATTGCTTCAAGATTAATATGTAAATCTTCATCGACGGGAACCGTTATAATGTCAACACCCAACATCCTCGCTGTACCAGGAACACTATTATATGTTGGTGATGGAGCAAGGAGTTTGCCCTGTGTTATAGCGCAGGCAAATGCGGACCGCTCAAGAAAAGGGGTAGAACCACTACCAACAGCAATATGATCGGCGGGCAGGTTTTCCATTTTTGCAATGACATTCTTTAGAGTCATTTGAGTGCCGAAGTCGTAAAGGTGTGCCGTTTCAGCGGCTTCAAGCATGACTTTTTTTGCTTTGAGTGAATGCCCATAAACATTTTCATTAAAACCGGCGCGGATTGGGTTATCCATTGTAGGGTTCAGATTGGGTTCCGGAACTGTCTGGGCATTAGCCATATTGTGCACAATCATAGTACCAGCAATTGCCGCACCGCCAGCGAGCCATTCCCGACGTGTTATTTCAGTAGAC
>JAUILB010000376.1 GCA_030432815.1 Alphaproteobacteria bacterium
AGTTCCCTTCGCAAACGGGCCGATCCAAGGAAAGAACATATTTATTCCTATTTCATCAATTATTGGTGGTGAGGAAGGAATTGGCAACGGATGGCGTATGCTCGTTGAATCCCTGGCCGCAGGGCGGTCAATTTCGCTCCCCTCAATGTCGGTTGGTGCCGCCCAGTTATCAACAAGGGTGTGTGGGGCATACGCAACGATACGCGAACAATTTGATACGCCAATCGGGCGTTTTGAAGGTGTGGAAGAATTACTGGCGCGCATCGCCGGATATACGTATATGATGGACGCAACGCGAAAAATGACATGTACCGCGATAGATATGGGTGAAAAACCATCGGTTCTTTCCGGCACCGTTAAGGCATATTTAACTGAAGGTATGCGCCAAACACTTAATGATGCGATGGACTTACGGGCGGGGGCAGCCATAATCAGGGGGCCACAAAATATTTTATCGAGAGCTTATGCTGCAATACCAATCGGTATAACGGTTGAAGGATCAAATGTGCTTACGCGGTCGATGATCATTTATGGACAGGGCGCAATAAGAAGCCATCCATTTTTGCTTAAGGAAATGTCAGCGCTTCAAAACGAAAACAAGGCTGAATTCGACACATACTTGTGGAAACATATATTTAGTGTTTTTTGCAACGGAGCAAGAAGCTTTATTCTAGGCCTTGCAATAAGAACTGGTGTCATCAAACTTCAAAAGAATTCTGTGTCGGCCTTGTCACAATCAAAACTGACATATTTATGTTCAGCATTCTCCTTTGTTTCGGACATTGCCCTTGCGACTTACGGCGGTTCTTTAAAACGAAAAGAAACCATTAGCGGCCGGTTTGCGGATGCTTTTTCATGGATTTATTTGGCATCCGCATCCTTAAAACGTTTTGGTGATGCAAAAGATGATGATATGGAACCAATTCTTAACTGGTGTGTTCAAAAAGCATGTCATGAAGCCCATGAAGCACTTCGTGGAAATATTGATAATTTACCAAATCCGTTCATTCGTTTTATGGTAAAGATTTTTATATCCCCCTTTGGACTTCGTTTTTCACTTCCGGATGACAAACTAATGAGCGTTGTTGCAAGTAGTATTCTGGATGGTGATAAACGCAGGGAAAAGCTATCAGAAGATGTTTTTGTGCCAGGCAAGAACGACCCTGCGTTAGGCCGGCTTGAACATGCATTAAATACGGCTGTTGAAATACTGCCTATAAAGAAGAAATTAAGAAGCGCGCGTAAAGAAGGAAAGATAGCATCCCGGTACGGCGAACCGATGATTACAGAAGGCATTGATGCAAAAATCATCACGAGCAGCGAAGGCGATAAACTTAGAAAATATGATCAGTTACTGTCTGACGTTGTCGCCGTTGATGATTTTGACCCTGTTGCATATGTAAACCTGAAGTAAACCCTTTAGGGCAGAATATATATTCTGCGATATCTGACAGTGAGGGGAAAGCTGTTAGCTTAAATGGAACTTTTTTAAGGGTTTGTCGTTAGTGGGAAAGAGAGCCGTTTTATGAAGACATTGGAGAATATGTTATTTTAGAAGAGCAAAACAAAATAATTAAAAATCTGGTAAAAATTTCTGCTGATGCGCAGAATTTTTATCAAAGTGCGAGCAAACAAGCAGAGAATGACCATCTTAAGGTCGTTTTTAATAACGCAATGGATACACATTCGACAATAATTTCAGAATTAACATCATTTACTGCAATCAATGAAACCGAGATAGAAGTCAGTGGCTCACTGTCAGGTAAAGCTGTTCAGATTATCGGTCAATTAAAGGCTGTACTCAACGATACCGATCGGACATTAGTGGTTGAACTTGAGAAAATGGAACGAAATATTGTTCAGGAGTTTGAAAATGCTCTTCAACAAAGAATAGCACATGATGCACTTAGTCTTATAGGTAAACAACTTATGCGATTGAAAAACAATTATGAACATTTGAGAAACCTAAACTATTATCTTGAAAATGCACAAAATTCATAATTACTAGTATAAGTTTACGTTTTCTAAAAAAAGACCAGACTAACTATATAGCCTGGTCTTTTTTAATGGTTTCGTCCTATTGGGAAACTGCGTCGTCAATTTCGTCTGCAACTTCCTCAGCGCCTTCATTAATTTGGTCACCAATATTATTGTCCTGATTTGTTAGCATGATTGTGAAAATACCAACCAACAAAACAGCAATAATGACTAAAATTTTTTGATGATCCATATTTCTTTCCTTAACTTATATTATTCCTGAATTGCTTCCCCAACACTTTCAATATCTTTTCCCGCACCATCAATGGTTGAGCAGGCAGCGGCGGTAAATAACACTGCCATTAAAAATAAAATTGATAGGAACTTTAGATTATTAATTTTAGACATCTTGTTCTCCTCATTATTTTTAATCGTACCATCACCAACGTATTTAGCTTCAATTAGTTCCAATAGTGTCAATTTTTGTGGAACTGTATTTGCAGGAGATGTGTAAAGAGAGAAGTTTTTTATACATATTGGAACCAAATCCAACTGGCAACGTTAGTAGCGTAAGAATTCTGATAACAAACCCAAATGAAAGGAAAATATGATGGCTAGAAATTACGCTAAAGAA
>JAUILB010000377.1 GCA_030432815.1 Alphaproteobacteria bacterium
CACGGGATGGTAAAAAGATCCCAGTTTCCATTGTATACCGCAAGGATATGTTCAACAAAGATGGCAGCAACCCGCTCTTTCAATATGCTTATGGGTCTTACGGGGCAACTATTGATCCGTCCTTCAGCGGGGCACGGTTAAGTCTGCTTGATCGTGGTGTTGTTTATGCCATTGCTCATGTCAGGGGTAGTCAGATGCTCGGGCGGCCCTGGTACGAAGATGGCAAGCTTTTTAATAAAAAGAACAGCTTTTATGACTTTATCGATGTGACAAAGGGGCTTACTGCACAAAAATATGCCCATCCGGATAAAGTTTATGCCATGGGTGGCAGTGCCGGCGGACTGTTGATGGGGGGCGTGCTTAACATGGCACCGGAACTTTATCTTGGTGTCGGGGCACACGTACCATTTGTTGATGTAGTGACAACCATGCTCGACGAATCAATCCCGCTTACAACAGGGGAGTGGGATGAGTGGGGCGATCCTAAAAAGAAAGACTATTATGATTATATGCTGTCCTATTCACCATATGATCAGGTGGAACATAAAGACTACCCCAATATTCTGGTCACAACCGGCCTTTGGGATAGCCAGGTTCAGTATTTCGAACCCATGAAATGGGTTGCGAAACTTCGGGATTATAAAACTGATGACAACCAGCTTATTTTTGAAACGGATATGGAAGCGGGTCATGGTGGTGCGTCCGGACGTTTCAAGCGTTTCAAACAAACGGCACTTGAATATGCGTTCTTTTTTGACCTTCTTGGGATTAGCGAGTAATTAGCCCTGCAATGTTGAGGATGCGTTTTGCATCTTCAACATGAAGGTTTTCAACAAGTTTTCCGTCAAGGACAGCAACCCCTTCTCCTTTTTTTAAGGCGTGTTCATGTGCCTCAATCATTTTGTGGGCCATTTCAATTTCTTCTGCACCCGGGCTAAAAAATTCATTAGCCACATCAATCTGCTTGGGATGGATGACTGATTTGCCATCAAATCCCATTTCGGCCGCCTGTTTACAAGTAGCTGCAAAGCCATCATTATCATGCAGATCCAGATAGACGCTATCGATAATATCAACACCCGCAGCACGGGCCGCCAGAAGTGAATGGCTTAAACTATAAAGAACCGGCAGGCGGCCCGGCACATGTTTAGCGCGCAAATCCTTGACCAGATCGGATGTGCCCATCACCAGACATTTTATCCTTTCACTGGCGGTCGCGATTTTATACGCATTGAGAACACCAAGGGGTGTTTCAATCATGACCCAAATATTGATGTCAGAAATAATATCGGCATAGCCCTTAATATCATCGGCATGCCCCACTTTTGGAAGAAGTACGGTTTTAACCCCGGCACTGGCCAGGGAAATCAGATCCTGTTTACCCCAGTCAGTTTCAAGGGCATTGGTTCGTACAATGATATTGTCTTTACGGCCTTGGTCTGTCTTTAAAAAATCACAGGCACTTTGTCTTGCTTCTTCTTTTGCATCTGGTGCAACAGCATCTTCAAGGTCAATGATATAACAATCTGCATCCAGCGCGGTAATTTTTGAAAGTGCACGGCTGTTCGATGCCGGCACATAAAGAACACTGCGCTTAAGGGGATTAAGATCGGGCGTTTGTTTGGTCATTGTGCTTTCCGGATGATTGGCTTAATGTTGATCTGTTAAAAACAATATAAACACTCGTTTGGGGAGTTAAAATGAAAAAACACATTCTAAGACTGACGATTATTTTTTTGGCTGGCGGCCTTATGATAAACGGCGCACCCGCACAGGAAAGTTCGCTTACCGAGGATATGATTGATCACGCCAGGTCGCTTGGTGAAAAGGCCTATAATTCCAGCCTCACCGAAGATCTGGTGACGTCACTGACTACGGAAGTGGGACACCGTCTTGCAGGTACGGCCAATGATAAAAAGGGCCGCGACTGGGCAAAAGCAAAAATGCTTGAACTGGGATTTGACAGGGTATGGGAAGAGCCTGTGCCCTTTACATTATGGCACCGCGGCAGCGCATCCCTTCAAATGACAGAACCTTTTCAACATAATATGGCACTGACGGCACTTGGCACAAGCGTGGGAACACCGGAAGGTGGTATCACAGCTGAGGTCGTACAGTTTGATGAATATAAGGACCTTGTTGAAGCAGCACCAAACAGCCTAGACGGCAAAATAGCCTATGTTTCATTTCGGATGGAAAAAACCGGTCTTCGGGGTTATGGCTTTGCGGGTCAGGCAAGGCGTAATGGTTCCGTTGCCGCCGCAAAAGCGGGTGCATCGGCCCTCATCATCCGGTCTATCGGCACCGATGATAACCGCACGCCGCACACAGGTAGTATGACTTATCAGGAAGATGTTACAAAAATACCAGCTGCGGCTATTTCCAATCCTGATGCAGATTTGCTTGATAATGCTCTTAAATACGGCAAACCCGTTACACTTCATCTGGAAATGAGCTCTCATACCCATGATGAAGTTACCACCTACAATGTTCTTGGTGAAATAACAGGAACAGACAATCCGGAAAAAGCTGTAATGATTGGTGCCCATCTGGACAGCTGGGATCTGGGCACCGGGGCGCTTGATGATG
>JAUILB010000378.1 GCA_030432815.1 Alphaproteobacteria bacterium
CGAAGAAAATGCGGAACTCAAGAGACAGCTTGCTGAAGCAACAGAGCTTGAGATCGATAACCTTCGGCTGAAAAATTTATTAAACATTAAAGACGGCACTCTTTCAACCATAACGGCATCGCGAATTGTATCGGACAGTAACAGTCCATTTTTTAAAAGCATGCTGATTAATAGTGGTACAAATGAAGGTGTTAAAAAAGGACATGCTGTTGTGAATGAGGATGGCGTGATCGGGCGAACAATCAACGTGGCAGCCAATTCATCGCGCGTATTGTTACTCAATGATATTAACAGCCGTATTCCGGTTAAATTTGCAAATAACGGTGTTAATGTAATTCTTGCGGGTGATAATTCGCAGGAACTCAAAATTGAATTTATGCCACCTGAAGAAACCGCTTCGCTCGGTGATGTGATCCTTACTTCGGGGATGGGAGGTGTTTTTCCACCTGATTTACCGGTTGGGACGGTAAGTGAAATTACACCACTTGGAGAAATTAAAGTGAAACCTGCTGTAAACCTGAACCGTTTGAATTATGTAAGTGTTATAGAATATGAAATTGCTGATTTCCCTGTTCTTAACCCTGATTTGCAAACGGGTGCTACATCCCAGCCATCGGTACAGGAGCCAGAATGATGGCGAATATAGCGAAGAATAAAGAAAAATCATTTGGCTTTAAATCAACACTGCCTTTTTTATCCATACTATTTCTAATAATAATTATGGTGCTACCCTACAACATCCCATTAATTGGTGATATAATGCCATTTCTGACATTGATAGGGGTTTATTACTGGAGCGTGTTTAAACCGAAATTGGTTCCTGTCAGTGTTGTTTTTGTCCTTGGATTGATTCAGGATATATTGCTAGGTAGCCCGTTTGGGCTAATGTCACTTTTACTCGTGGTTGTACAGCAATTTATATTTATCCAAGGGCGGCAATTTTTGGAAAGAGATTTTCTTTTCAACTGGTTTGTTTTTGTGATGATCGTAATAGGATTTGGGGCGCTTTCATGGGGTATAACATCGCTTTATTTCAGGGTATTTCTTGATTTTATTGGTGTTATTGGACAAATTTTATTAACGATCGCTTTTTACCCGCTTATAACATGGGTGCTTGGTTTGATTAAAAAGACCATTGGCTAGGAATTAAATGCAACCGTCAGATAAAAATAAGCTAAAGATGTATACAAGACGCGCGACGTTACTGTCGGGTGGTATGCTGCTTTTATCATCTGCTCTTGTCGGACGGATGTATTATTTGCAGGTTACAAGCCGAAGCCAGTATGAGCTACTTGCAGAACGAAATCGTATTAGCATGCGCCTTCTTTCACCTACACGTGGTGATATCCTTGATCGGTTTGGGCGGGAAATTGCCACCAGTACAACAGATTACCGGGTAAATGTTATTCCTGAAGAAACTGAAGAACTTCAGGAAACATTGAAAGCTTTGGCTGAATATTTACCTATCAGCGATAGTGATAATGAAAGAATTGTAAAGGCCGCGGCAAAACAAAGATCATTTCACCCAATCAGTGTTGCAAATAATCTGGATTGGCAGACTTTCTCCAATGTGAATGTGAATATGCCTGATTTGCCGGGCATTCAGCCTGATGTCGGAACAAGCCGTTTTTATCCTGAACGGGAGCTAGCAGCACATTTAGTTGGTTATGTGGGTGCGGTTAATGAAGAAGAGATAGCCGTTGATCCTGATCCGTTGCTTGAACTGCCTGAATTTAAAATTGGGAAAAACGGTATTGAAAAAATCCTGGATAACAAACTGCGTGGAAGTGCAGGAAACAGTAAGGTTGAAGTCAACGTCCTTGGTCGTGTGATACGCGAACTTTCCCGTCAGGACAGCATTCCGGGTGAAGATGTGCGTCTGACCATTGATCTTGAGATTCAAAAATTCACAGCGAACAGGGTTCGCGATGAAAGTGCAGCAATTGTTGTTATGGATGTGCATTCGGGGGAACTTCTTGGTGTGGCATCTACACCTTCATTTGATCCTAATGATTTTAATGGTGGGATTAGCCAGCGCAAATGGGACAGCTTACGCGGTGATATACGTAAGCCGCTTATAAACAAGGCAGTGAGCGGGCAGTATTCTCCAGGCTCAACATTTAAAATGATTGTTGCACTTGCCGGATTGGAAGCAGGTTTGATTTCAGCAGAAGATACAAAATTTTGTGGTGCACGATATACGCTTGGCAACAGGATTTTTCATTGCTGGAATAAAAATGGACATGGCAATATCAATGTTACGCAGGCCATTGCGCAGTCCTGCGACGTATATTTTTACAGACTTGCTCGCGAACTTGGGATTGAAAAAATTCATAACATGGCAGCCCGGTTTGGTCTTGGTGAACGATTTAATATCGGCATTATGAGCGAAGCACGGGGGATTAACCCTAATGAAGAATGGAAATTTGGCTATACCGGTGAAAGATGGCAAGGTGGTGACACGATCAATGTGGGAATTGGGCAGGGTTATGTGTCGATGACACCGCTCCAGCTTGCCGTTATGGGTGCCAGAATGGTCAATGGTGGTAAACGTGTGCTGCCAAAAATATTCCTTGATGACC
>JAUILB010000040.1 GCA_030432815.1 Alphaproteobacteria bacterium
GGTGAAGCCGGCTTCTTTATTTTTACCAATAATTTCCCTGATTTGGTATTAAGCAAGGAACGTGCCAGAAAAAATATTATTTAAATACAATAGTTTATGGTCTTGATGTTCGTTACCGAACAGTTTCATGTGTCCGAAAATGAACAAACAGGGAATTCTTAATTTGTTACCTTGCTCCGTATCGCAAAAGGGCGGGTTTAAAAAATTAGCGCCCGCGCTTAAGCCTTAAATTTATAGGCTAACCTTATCCAGATAATCAGGAACCGATACCTCCCATCCCAGCTCATTGCGGATGCGGTGCTTCAGGGCATGGGCGGGTTCGTAGTCACCATGGATGATGAAGGTGTGTTTGGGCGCTTTTTTGCATTGATGGAGCCAGGCGATGATTTCATCCGCATCAGCATGGGCGGAGATGTTATCAAGGGATTCCACCCGTGCGCGAAGCTTATACATGGCCCCGTGGATTTTTATCATTTCCTCACCGGCGAGTATGGCTTCCCCGCGGGTGCCTCCTGCCTGGAAACCGGTGAACAGGATGGTGTTTTTCGGGTCTCCCATCAGGTTTTTCAGATGGTGAAGTACCCGCCCGCCAGTGGCCATTCCACTGGCGGAGAGGATCACCTTGGGTAAAAGGGACGTGCCAAGCGCTTTGCTGTCCTCCACCGTGCGGGTATAAGAGGCACCATTACAAACGGCGGCACACTGACTTTCCGAAAGCTTATGATCCTGGTGGTGGCGACACATCAGCGCGCTGGCGTTTGTTGCCATGGGGCTATCCACAAATACAGGAAGGTCGGGAATATCGCCGGATTTCTTAAGCTGGTGAATGTAATAAAGGATTGATTGCGCCCGTCCCACCGCGAAGGTAGGGATCAGGACGGTTCCACCGTTTGATGACGTTTTCCTGATCACTTCACCAAGTTCCACGGCCGGGCTTTCATCGCCGTGGCGGCGGTCACCGTAGGTGCTTTCTATGAGCAGGTAATCACCACCACTTAGTATCGCTGGCGGTTCCATGAGCGGATCGTTCGGGCGGCCCACATCACCGGAAAACTGAATGGTTTTATTGCCGGCTTTTATGGTTACAATCGCGGCACCCATAATATGCCCGGCGCGGGAAAATGAAAAATGAAGATCATCCGAAATATAGTGTGGTGTCCCGTAGGGAATGTCCCTGAAATAATCGAGGGAATCCATCGCATCATCGCGGGTATAAAGTGCCAGTGCCGGACGATGACGGGTATATCCCAACCGATTTGCGCGGCGGGCGTCTTCTTCGTGTAGGTAGCCACTGTCAGGCAGCAATATTTTACAAAGATCCGTGGTCGCCGGTGTCGCATAAATAGGGCCAGTGTAGCCGTTTTTTATCAAAAGCGGTACATACCCCGAATGATCAATATGCGCATGGGTAAGGATAACGGCATCGATCTGAGCCGGATCGACAGGTAGTGCTTCCCAGTTTCGCAGCCGCAGTTCCTTATACCCCTGAAAAAGACCACAATCGATCAGTATTTTAAGGTCGCGATATTCAAGCAGGTATTTTGACCCCGTCACGGTCCCTGTTGCCCCAAGAAAAGTAAGCTGCATTTATTGGTCCTTTTATTGTGTCTGTCCTCACTTTAACGGGCCATGCAAACATTGCAATTGATACGTGTCAAATTTGTATAGGGTTTCACATACGCCGATCGAAAACAATTAAAATGAGTGATAAAGGGGTGATAGATTTTTGCTTTGCAAAGTGGAGGCGCGGACCGGAATCGAACCGGTATAGACGGATTTGCAATCCGCTGCGTAGCCATTCCGCCACCGCGCCATGAGACAGGAAAGCTGTGTTTCGCATAATACTGTAAACTGATCAAGCAAGAAATTGAAAAATATCAAGAAATGGCATAGATTAATGAAATGAGTTTATTTTCTAAAATTTTTATTGCCATCTGCGTTGTTTTCATTGCCGGGTGTGCGGGGTCGGGCAATTATACAAAAACATACCGGCAGGTGGCAGAACCGGTAGGTGAAAATGATGCCTTTATGCTTGATAAAGGGGCGCGTCCGCGGCTTATTGTCAGTGAAAATTTTGAGGATGATCTTAAAACCTTTACGGATCAGAATTTTATCGTGCTTGGTAAAAGTGATTTTAAGGGTCCGCCTGAAAAATTTGACGATGCAATTGATATAGGGGAAAAATTGGGTGTAACCCATGTTCTTGTTACTATTGAATATCTTTATGAGGCGCAAAAGAAGGCCTACAAAGTTTATGAAAATTACGATTATGTCCGTGAGGTACGGGTGATAAACGGCCATTATTATCCCGTTTACCAGGCCATACCGGATCCTATTTCCGTTCCTTATTATAAGAAATTCGCAATATACAGCCACAAAGCCGTGTATCTTGTGAAACTTAAAAATAATTAATAAAGGATTTCCATTAAAAATCATTCAGTGCCGGTTAAGGTTATTTGCGCTATGATTTAAATATGTAAGTGTTTGTGAGGGCAGGAGAGCTGAGGTTTGTGATGAGATTTTTAATAAGTATTTTTCTGGCTTTGCTGATAAGTGCCTGTGGAACGGGACAGTTCGGGTCAAGTTATCAAAGTTATATGGATCCAAGGTTAAATCCGGATCTGATTGCACTTGGCGAAGAACAGGAGCCCAATATATTAAGAAGCAGCGATATTAATGCGGATGTACAAAGATACCGTGAACATAATTATGTCGTCATTGGTGAAAGTGCTTTTAACGGGCTTGTGGAAAGTGAAGGAAACGCAATCCGAAAAGCCAAGGAAGTCGGCGCAACTCATATATTGATTTCTTCGGAATATACAGATACCCAGAGCTATATTGATTACGATTATCAGGATTATTACCGGACCACATATGTAAACCGGGTTATTACCAACAGCGATGGCGAGCGTGTTGTGGTGCGTGATGCCGTGACCGTACGCGATACGGTAACGGTCCCTTATGTACGTACCTATGACAATTATAATCAATGGGCAATTTTTATGGTGAAATCCAATAACGCGCCTAAATTAGGGCTTGTAATGCGTGATCTTGGTGTTACGGAAAGATCTAGCCTGAGGCGAAATACAGGTGCGTATATTGATGTGGTGCTTGCGAATTCACCAGGGTTTCTGGCTGATATTGTCCCGGGGGATGTGCTGATTGCTGTAAATGATGTAAAAGTAACAGATAGCAGCCATGCACAGGTTATGATTGGGAATCTTGAAAAAACGGGAGAAATAATTACACTGGGCCTTCTCAAAAACGGGGAACAGGTTAGTATCGTTTTTGAAAAAAAAGCTGAGGAAGCTGAAAGCTGAAAACCGGTAATTAGGAAGCTTGCTTTATCTTCTGTTTATTATATTCCAGCCATTATGTTGACACAAATTTCTAATAAAAAATTTAGAAATATTTTTATTTAGATACACTATAAAGTAGAAATAATGATGAATGATATAATTTATCAATTTTGACATGCTACTTTAAAAAAGATTTTATTATGCAATTAGTGACTGTAATTATGAATATTTTAGTAAAATAGAATATATTTGATCTGTTTTTTAAATACAAACATAGGTTGACAAGGTTTATTTTAAATATATATTTATATGAGTGCCGTATAATCTCTGATTGGGGGATTTTTGATCTTGCTCAGAGGGCTTAAAAAACAACAACCTGCGGATAGTTTCTTATTGCAGTTGTCATTAAACCTGACCTGGAAAAGGCAAGTGAAATTTTGAAGAACTCTTATATTAAAATAAATATTTTTTTTATATTAGATCAAATCATATTTTTTGCCACGTGGAGTTGGCATGGATAGTGATCAAAAAACACTATTGGGTGATTATTTTATATTAACGGCTGGATATTCAGCCAATGGGGGATTAGTCAATGAAAAGCGCAGGGCTATTTTGTTTATTTCTGAGGGTAATAATCTGTACCGACCGGCAACACCGGACGAAGTGATGATTAACGCCAAAGGGCATCCGGTTCTTCAATTATTAAAATAATTTTCATTTAAGTTTATGTTTACCTTTTTCTAAGGATTTACGCTTAGAGTAACGCAAGAGTAAAAATTTAAGGAACATAAGACGTGGTATTGAATAATAGCAGAGTAAGAAAACCTGTAATATTTGGCCGAAAAAAAACGACAAATGTAAATGCGGGAGCAGCGGGAGATGATGATACTCTCGATATGCTGCTGCATTATGCCAAGGCAGGAATGGAACATGCAGAATTATCGCTTCTGCAGCAACCGGATCTGTTTACACCGGAAGAAAAACGTATGTTTGAACAGAATAAAAATATGTTGGAACAGGCCCCATACCTTATTGAAAATTATAAGTCGAAAATTAACGAATATGATGCGCTTCACAAAAAAATGCTCTCGATCTTAAAGAAATGCGAAGAGATTGTTGAAGCTGGTGATGAGCAGGCTAAAGGTGAAATTAGAAAAGTGCTCGATCAGGCCAGAGTTTTCAGTTATGACGAAAGCGGCGATCTGGTGATGAAGAAGGAAGCGTAAAATGATAACCAAAAAAGCAGTAAATATTGCGCCTTCGAAACCGGAAACAAATGATCCTGAAGCAGGCAATGAAATGATGGAAATCCTGATGAAATTTGCCAAATCAGGTATTGCCGAAACAGAAAAGCTTATGACTGAGCAACCTGAGTTATTTACGCCTGAAGAAATTAAGGATTTCAATGATAATAAGACTACATTCGACAAAGCTCCGGCCATTGTTGAAGGTTATAAGAAAAAGATGAGTGAATTTAACCAGCTCAGTGAAAAAGTGGCAGGTATTGCAAGCAAATGCGATAAAATAGTAAAAAACCATAAAATTCGAAAGTCCTTTGACAACCATGATTTTGTGGATCCGCATAGTCTGAAATCAAAACAAAAAGAAAAGAAACAACCCAAACTAGAAGCAGGAATGATCCGTTACAATGCCAACGGCGAAATGGAAATAAAACCCCATAAAGAAAAAAAATAAGGGCTTTTATCTTTTTTCATCTCGACCTTTTCGGCAAGGATTAAAACACGATCTATGTGATTGATGGCTATCTGTTTAGTGGCGAAGTCCCAGCGTTCAAACCGGGCAGGGGTGAGAACGGATATATTTCGCCAGTTATATGCCGGGACTTCCTGATATTTATGATTGAATTCTCACTTAACTACAAATCACATAAGCTTACATTGAATAAATAAAATGTGAAGATGTGTGAATTAGCCATTTTCACTTACAAGCTTGGCAGCCTGTCAGCAATTTTTAATGTATAATCAGAACGAACCGTTTCATTGAGCATTGAAAATATCCCTGCTGATTTTTTATAGAGCTTGCGTGCTGTGTCGTAGTTTTTTGTTTTTGCTTCGAGATGAGCAAGTTGAGATAATAACTCAGCCATCCGGAGCCTCTGATTATCTTGAACATAAAAGTCAAGAGCGGAATTATAAGCAAGGCGGGCATTATCAAAATTACCGTCCCTGAATTCCAGATATGCCAGTCTTTCATAAAGAATACCGAGTACTAAAGCACTTCCGGTTCGGATATTCTGGCGAATTGTGCGGCTGATGGCGTCCTTTGATACATCTTCGCCATCAATTTTTGGAAAAGACACGTCGTATGATTCGAGTGTACCATTTAATTTTATTGGTTTTCCATTGGGATCATTAGGGTCAGGTGCATAGAATTCCTCTGCTTGGGATAGCTGGGGACGGCCATTAAAAAAGTCCATGCCTGTTGATGCAACCAGCAAAATAAAAAGCGTCCCAAAAAGGATTGTGACAAACTGAAGCTGTTTCAAACGCGGATCCTGACTTAATAACTACAAAAAAACTATACAGGAATTATGCGAATAAGACAAATAACTAAATCAGAGAATATAAGTTGACCGCTTTTAAAGTGTTAATTGGCAATCACACATGCATCAGTAGCTCCTGCCGGCAGAAAGGGCAGTTCAAAATCATCAATATTATCTACGCCGGCTTTTAATTTGGCTTCCAGGTCATGAAGTTCCAGTTCCAGTGCTTCAAGTACACGTTCATCGGATAAATTTTTTGTTTTTTCGGCCAATGTGGCCGCTTTTGTTGCGATCTCTGCCTCGAGAGCAGGTTTGTGTATTGTATCATATTCCGCAGCATATACATCGTAAGCGGCATCGCGGTGCTCAACATTTACGCGGGCAACGCAGTTACAATCCATCACTGTATTATTAATTGAACAGCGATTATAAATTTCATTGAAGTAATTGTGGTCGCGTTCATCCACACCCGAAAGATCGGGACCCGAAGGGGCGTCTTCCGCACAAGAAGCAAGAAAGAGCGCAGATATAAATATTAGTAATGATGTTACCAATTTCATGACAAATACCCTGTTTTTGGCATTCTAATTAAAATAGCACTTCATTGCAATAAGGAGAATATACAGTGCAAAAGACGCTTGACAGAATAAAAAATTAATGTAAAACGATAATAATACAATGTTAAATATTAAATTGGTGATTAAAATGTCAGATATATCTACTAAAATTGAACAAATAAGTGCAAGAATGGCAATGTTTTGTACAGTGCTTATCGTTATTATACCGGCTTTGCTGATCTGGTCCTGGCTTGATTTTGAGGGCGCCCAAAGACTTGGATTGTTTCACCGTATAGCGCAGCCGTTAACGCCGCCTTCCACAGCAAGTCTGGTGGGAGGTTTTTTGATAAGTGCGGTACTTGGTGCGTTTGTCATTGGTGCTATTTATCATTTAAGGCATTTTTTCAGGCTTTGTACATCGGGTGAAATATTTAGCGGTGAGGGGGCAGAATCCCTTCATAAATTTTCCAAATATATTGTGTGTTATGCGTTTCTGGCTATTCCGGCCGAAACATTAATCGGTTTTGTTATGAACATTAATAACCCGGTCGGTGAGAGGATAATTTCTCTATCATTTCAGACATATGATCTAACGGTCATTTTCTTATGCCTTGTGGTATTTGCGATCAGCTGGATTTATCGCGAAAGTGTTCTGGTTGCTGAAGAAAACGCACAAATCGTATAGGGGATATTATGACTATTATTGTTAATCTTGATGTGATGCTTGCAAAGCGCAAAATAAAATCCAAAGATCTTGCTGAAGCAGCTGGTATCACGGTTCAGAATATCAGTCTGCTTAAATCAGGGAAGGTCAAGGGGGTAAGGTTTTCAACACTTGAGGCAATTTGCAGCTATCTTGATTGCCAGCCGGGGGATATTCTTGAATATCGACCGGATGATAGCAAAGGAGCAGAGGGCGGTGAATTACACCTGCTTTCAAGTGATTGACGTTAGCTTTAAACCAGTGAATTTTAACTGATTGTCTGACTGATGTCCTCATCAATAAGTAATGTGGTCCCGCTGGCAGTATAGGTATGATAGATTTCGCCATCAATATCCTGATCCGTGCCCTGAACCCAGCCCTCCCCAGCGGAGGTGACAGTATCGCCCGTATTTCCAAGAATTTTCAGGATGTTGTCATCATCTGTAAACTCAATAAGGTCGTTTATGGTCAGATTTATAGAGTTATCCCCGAGACCAGTCAGGTCTATATTTTCCATTTCGGTTTCGATTTGAGGATTAATGTTTACAAGGTCGACAACCATGTCAGAGCTGACAAAGATAAAGGTATCATCGTCCTCACCTTCATCTGTGCCATCAATTGTAATGGTGATCGTGCTGACATTTGCACTATCACCACTCACAGAATCCTGCAAGCGATAGCTAATGTCAACGGCGGCTGATTGTCCAGATGTCAGGTGATCAAAATCGGTTTCTGGATCGTAAATGAAATTGTAACTTACGGTATCAACATCACCTTCTCCGACGGAAGAATATCCACCGTAATACTGTAGTGAGAATGAATCTCCATCGGGATCATAGTCGTTTACAAACGGGTCAAAATATATAATGTCATTTGCATCAACGGCATAATTATCAGCGACAGCCACCGGTGTATCATTCTCACCGGTAATTGTCAGTGTCAATACGCCATCGTCACTAGAGTTTCCATCATATACCGAATAGTCGATTGTAACATCGGTGGTCTGTCCTGTTGCAAGATAATCAAAGTCAGTGCCGGGATCAAACTGAATTTCGTCGTTAACTATGGAAACTGTACCCTGATTAGCTCCAACGGATACGGCACTTATAGAAAGTGTATCATTCTCCAGATCAAAATCATTTTCCAGTACGTCAATATTAAGTGTCTGATTTTCGGTTGAATAAGCTTGATCATCAACTGCTAAAGGCGAAGTATTACCACTAGATCCATCGTCATCAATTATTGTTAATTGCCCACTCGCATCTGCGATTGTAGCATTGGAGGGATTAGACAAAGTAGCGTTTACGATTTCATTGGCTTCTTCTGTCGCGTCATCGGTCCAGACCGTATCAAACGTTAATTCGGTTTCCCCTGGGGTAAATATCAATGTGCCGCTAGAACCGTCAGGAGCGTTATATTCAACGCTGACTACCCTACCTGATGCTTGTGAAAGAGTAACAGTAAAGGTCGCTGTTTCATTTGCCTCTATAACCGCAACGTCACTAATCGTGATGGTTGGTGGATTATCATCATCAACCAGTGTCAGCGAGCCCGTTTCTGTTCCTATTACTGCGTTGGTCGGATTGGAAAGAGTTATCGTTACAACTTCATCCATTTCATCAATCACGTCATTTGACCAGTTTAAGGCAATATGGGTAAAGAGCTCACCGGCTTCGATGGTTGCAGTTCCACTTCCGTAAGCACTGGTGTAATCAACGGTAATATCCTCTGCAGATACTTCTGATATCCAAATGGCCATTGGATAAAATTCCAGAGATTCCGCGCGAGTATCATTGCCCATCGTGATGACGGGCAGTGAACCGTCGTCGTCAAGGATGATAATTTGAGCGGTGTCATCTAGAATAGTTGCATTATTCGCATTGGAAAGCGTGATAATAAATACTTCGTCTGCTTCTATTGTAGCATCATCATCCCAGGTAACAGCGTACCCCTTAGATGTTTCGCCAGGATTAAATGTAACAGTGGACGAACCGTTAGGATGATCATAGTCAACCGTAATTGTTTCTGTACTAGGTGCGGACAATGAGACCCAAAATGCGCCAGTTTCCTTTCCTTCGTACTCAGTTGCGCCACTTATGCTAATAGTTGGGCCCACGCTTTCTGCATCGATTATAGTCAGCTGCCCAGTATCATCAGATATGGTTGCATTAGACGCATTAGACAATGTTGCATATTGATCTTCGTCACTTTCAACAACATTGTCATCCTCCCACGTTGTATTGAACGTTTTCACAGTTTCGCCCGCGGCAAATGTCAATATTCCGCTACTGCCGTCTGGGGCAAGATAGTTGACATGCACTGTTTGGGAGGAAGCCTTGGATAATGTTACTATAAAGGTTGCTATTTCAACGGCTTCGTTTACAGAAATATCATTAATGCTAATTGTTGGTAAACTGTCATCATCATCGTCAACAATTGTCAGTTGCCCGGTGTTATCGGAAATTGCAGCATTGGCCGGGTTTGAAAGCGTTGCATTTGCAATCACATCTGCATTGACCAGAATATCATCCGTCCAAACGGTATTAAATGTTTTTTCCGTCTCGCCAGGATTAAATGTGAGTGTGCCGCTTGTCCCGTCGGGGGCTGCGTAATCGACAGATACGGTTTTGCCGCTTTCAGCACTAAGAGTAACAGTGAATGTTGCCGTTTCGTCGTTTTCATTAGCGACAACATCATCAATTGTAATATTTACAGCGGCATCATCGTTAATGATTGTTAGTGTTCCGGTATCATCAATAATGCTGGCATTCACAGGATTTGAAAGATTTGCATTTACATTTTCGTCAGCTTCATCGAGGGCATCATCTATCCAGGCTGTTGTAAATGTTTTTTCTGTCTCACCAGGGTTAAATGTAAGTGTACCGCTTGAACCATCTGGAGCATTATAATCAACAGTGATTGTTTCGTTTGAAGTTTGTGAAAGGGTAACTGTAAAGGTCGCCGTTTCATCTGATTCATTAACGGCAACATCATTAATGGAAATATCAGGAACTGGTTCTATTGTGGTTGCCGTAAATGCTACATTTTCATCCAAAAGTAATGTGGCATCACCAGATGTATATGTGCGATAGGTAATGGTATCAATTATTTGATCAGCACCACGGCTCCAGGTATCACTGCTAACTATTGTATCATTAGCCTGACCATTAATTCTGATTGTGTTATCAAATTCAGATATATTTACAATATTTTCTGCGCTTAAAGTTACAGTCACGGCTTCGCCAGACAGTTCGATAATTTCAAATTTTGTGATTTGGCCCGGCTCAAAGTCTGCGAAGTCGACAGTTGTGTTGTCAATAACGATACCTAGTGTATCAAGCCCCGACCCGCCATCCACACGTTCAAAACCATAGTGTTGAAGATCAATCTTGTCATGACTAGTGCCGCCAGAAAGGACATCCGCACCACCGCTCCCTGTTGAAAGGTAATCATTGCCCGCATCTCCGGCAAAATAATCATCAAATGCACCACCAAGAAGAAAATCATCGCCTGCACCACCACTGACGATACCTACTGTTTGACCGAGGACATTGCTAAACCAGTCAGCGGCATCGCCAAATGAAATGTTGCCAAAAATCTGGCCAAAATTATCAATTTGATCTGAATAAATAGAGAGATTGAAATCACCTTCAATATATCCAGTATTCAGCAGGGTTAAACTGTAATTTGCATCAAAGGCGACGTCAGCTTGTATTATGCCTGTATTGGTGACATCCGCGATGGATAGGTTAAATGACATACCAATAGATCGAAAATCATTATTCCCGTCTTCGACAATAATGGAACCACTATTGGTAATGGTTGATGTGCCAAAAAGTGCGTCGACGCCACGTGCTTCGCCCGCGCCATACACATAAATGATGCCACTGTTGTCAAGGTTAACGCCAGTAGAATGGGCAACGCCGGAGGCTCTGCCACCTGATACATGTACAGTTCCACTATTAACAAAATTAGGAGCGTAAACCCCCGTAGCCTGATTAAGGCCGGCGTGTGAATTGCTAACACGGATGAGTCCGCTATTATCGACATTCCCGGTTTCGGAGATGTATATTGCTGCGGCTTTGTCTGCACCTGCATCAACATCAATCAATCCTGTATTTGCTACCTGATCAATTTTTATCATGTAAAGAGGCGTAAGATACCCAATACCATAACTTTCAATTACACCATGGTTTGTAAAAGTGGCCGTATTGTCATCAGCAAAGAACAGTTTATCTTCCCCATCAAGAAGATATTTTTCGGTGAGGGCTAGTGTTTCGCTGTTACCAAATGTACCACCTTGTGTGATTACATAAATTGAATTGGGATCGGTATCGGTAATTTCAACAGGCGTTGGATTTCCATATATAAAGCCGTCATTAGAAAAGGATAAAACAAGTGACGGTGTTCCCCCAGTGGAAACAAAAACTACTTCTCCGCTGTTCACATCATTATATGTAAATTCTGTGACCGGTGTGCCACTATTGCTTATATATCCACCACTGATTTCTTCGACACGGATATAAATTGAGTTATTGTTGTTATCGGGGTCTTCAATATTGAGGCGCTCACCATCGTAACTAATTAAAAAACCGCCAACATGCACCGCGCCATCATGGGTCATACCCTGATCGGCTTCTGCACTTGATCCATAGCCAGTTGGCAAATCGTTCGCGGAACTGACATTTACACTAATGGTGCCGGTGGTTCGGTTATTGTCACTGTCAAACACAGTATATTGTAATGTTAATGTGCCGGTAAAATCCTGATTAGGTGTAACAGAAATATATCCCAATCCACTGTTTATAAACAATTCGGCATTATTTTCTGATCCATTCACCAATGTAAAGTTATTGGCACTTAAATTACCCGGTGTTTCGCTGCTATCATTACTTAAAATATCCGCTATGGATATAATGGCAGGTGTGTCTTCGTTTGTTGAATAAGTATCTGTTCCTGCACGGATAATATTGATATCCACATTGCTATCAAGTGTATCTTGAATGTCACTGTTTCCACCTGTATCAATTTTTCCATCACCTGAAATTTCGCTAAGTCCAAGATTGGTGATATCACCCGCATCATTAATTTCAAGTGTAACATTTGCGGCTACACTTACATTATCAACGCTGTTGATTTTAGCCGCAATATCCCCAAGGTTAAAAGTAGTGTTTCCGCCGTTGCCATTTACTTCTACTTTAACGGTTGAACTGGTTTCTGTCGTGATAGCACCAATTTCATTAAGGTCAGAAGCATCATCAATTATAAAGGTAACATTTCCTTCAATATTAAGGTTTCCGATGTCAGTAAAATTTAAACTGCTCAGATCAATAATATAGGTGTTACCTGGTGGAACTTCGATGTTGATGGTTGAGGTGCCATCGCCATCTACAGTGGTAAAAGCAGCCATTTGTGCGGCAGTCAGAGTCACATCGGAATTGACAACCAGAACAGTGACGTTACTAAGTGTCACACCCGTAAGATCAACGGTGCCATAAATAAACAGGGTATTGGTGCCTGTACCGCCATTTATGACTTCTCCTGCTACAATTTCGCTTACTGTACGACCATTTAAATCTGCGAGCGAAATCAAACCACTTAAATTGGTTCCACTGCCTGCTGGGTTAGTAATGTCCGAATTGCTATATTGCCCTGCGGTTGTTGTGCCCACAACAACAATGGCATCATTTCCTCCCCCTGCGTTAATATTGTCCCGACCTTCGCCACCACGAATAAAATCATTTCCAATCCCGGCCTGGATAGTGTCATTTCCACTACCACCATTTATAATATCGGCTCCGCCGCTTGATATAATAGTATCGTTTCCTCCGGCGCCATCAATGGAATCATTTCCAGAACCTGTTGTAATGCTATCGGAACCAGCTTTACCTGTTACGGTGAGGTTTGCCGTATTGCCTCCTTCTGACAGGGTGCTATTTGAATTATCTACAGCAATGAATACATTGGCGGGATTTTCGGTAAAGTCCGGATCTGGAACTACTGGCGGATTGGGGGCAGGGGTGTTGTTTGTCGGGGCTGCTGCTTGGCCGCCGCCACCACCACCACCGCCACATGCAGCAAGCGGAAGCAACGCCATATAAATACTGGTGTTTTTTAATCTGCGTTTTGTTATGTTATTAGAGGTCGGAATTGTAGAATTTGAATTCGCGGAATCGCTTTTAATTATTTTACGCATGGTACTATACCCCCCAATTGCTTACTAAAAATCACTTTAGGATAGCTTTGTAAAGGCTTAGAAACAAGCATTATTTATTAATAAATGGTTAATAAAGATTAAAATGTGACTAATCAGATACTATGTAATTGTCTGATTTATGTCCTCATCAATAAGCAATGTTGCGCTGCCGGCAGTATAGGTATGATAGGTTTCGCCATCAATATTCTGATCCGTGCCCTGAACCCATCCCTGACCGGTTGAGGTGACAGTGTCATCAATGCTCCCGGCAATAATGAGTTCATTATCACCATCGGTAACGGCCAGTACGTCATTTATATCCAGCATTAATGAAAGTGGATTTGAAGTATCACTTTCGATAGTTTCAATATTGGTTGCATCTATATTTTCAAGGTCAATTGTTCCAAGTGTACCTGTTAATAAAAGAATATCAGTCCCGGTGCCCCCATTGATTATGTCTGTCGTGACATCCGATGTAGCATCAATTTCAAACGTGTCATCGCCAAGGCCGCCAGTCATATTGTCTGCCCCGGCACCGCCAAAGATAATATTATCTTCATTATTGCCAACAAGTGTATCGTCGCCGGCACCACCGATGACATTTTCGATTATAGTGTCTTCGTAAATTTGCAGTGTTTCAGTGCGAATATTATCGGTTCCCGTGTTTACATCGATTACGATGCCAACATCGCTCCATTCACCAGGGTTAAGGTCA
>JAUILB010000041.1 GCA_030432815.1 Alphaproteobacteria bacterium
AGCCACAATTATATTAATGAGTTTCACACTTTCCGCCTGTCAAATGGGTGAGAAAGAAGGGTTTGGTACATTCATGGGTACGCTGGGTGGTGCAATGGTTGGTTCAGCCATTTCCGATAATGGCCGTGGTGGTACGGGTAATGGTATAATCATTGGCGCACTTGCCGGTGGTATTATTGGTAACAGCATCGGACGTGCAGCAGATGAAAGAGATCGAGAGCGGATGTATCGGGCCCAGCAAGTAGCCCTTGAAAACTATCCATCCGGGCAGGCTTCTACCTGGTACAATCCCGATACGGGTAATTCTGGTAGCTATGTTCCACAACCTGCACAGCAAAATGAAAGTGGCCAATATTGTCGTGAATATCAACAAACAGTGACAATCGGTGGAAAATCCGAAAGCGCATACGGCCGTGCCTGTCGTCAACCGGACGGTGACTGGAAAATTGTAAATAATCGAATTTAAAGGGTTAGTTTGAAGTAATTGTTATGAGTTGAGTTAACTGAGTTTAGGTGGTCCCGGTTTATTCTGTATAAACACTCCCCTCACAATTTGTGCATAAAGCCAATCGGGGCCACCTAATATTTTTTAATTTACGCGAATAAGTTCAACAGTAAAAATCAAATCTTCATTAGGACCGATCGGGCCACCTGGTGTTCCCCGTTCACCATATGCTAGCGCAGATGGAATAAGAAATTTATAAGTGGCACCCTCTTTCATCAATTGAACGCCTTCTGTCCATCCTGGAATAACACGATTAAGTGGAAATTCTGCTGGTTGACCCCGGTCATAACTGCTATCAAATTTTGTTCCGTCCAGAAGCGTGCCTTCATAATGTACAGTTACCATATCTGTAGCTTCGGGACTGGCACCGGTACCTTCCTGGATAATTTCGTATTTTAGTCCGCTTGCTGTTTCGAACATTTCATTTGCAGTTGTCACATTTTGCTCCATATTTTCTGTTGTTTCAGCCGCAGTGTCTTCAGCTTGCTGTTCAGTTGATTGATCGGAACATGACATCATAAATAATCCCATAGCGGAAATTGCAATCATGTTGCCGAATTTAATAAAAGTTGATCGCATTAAAAACTCCAAGTTTTGGTTCTTTGGTTATTGAATACACCACTCCTATAAAGCAAAAATGTGGCAGTTCCAAGTTTGAAAATAATTCTTATGGGTTGGAGCTGGTCATGTAACAGTTAAACGCTTGTCACATTAATGTCATATATTGTATAAGCAGTGCGTTAAAAAGGGGATTTTTCGTATTTAAAAATCCTTATTATATAAAGGCTTAGACAAAAGGTATAAAAATGTCGAAAATTAAAATTGCCATCGCGGGCATTGGTAACTGCGCGAGTTCATTAATCCAAGGGATTTATTATTATACACCGG
Source organism: Alphaproteobacteria bacterium (assembly GCA_030432815.1). Classification (GTDB taxonomy): domain Bacteria; phylum Pseudomonadota; class Alphaproteobacteria; order Sphingomonadales; family Emcibacteraceae; genus Pseudemcibacter. The sequence goes on from JAUILB010000041.1 coordinate 1,394, forward strand.
AACGTGTTGGAAATGAAAAAATTGTCCCAGGTCTTATGCATTGGGATATTGCGGGATACCGTCCATGTGATATCGAAGTTGTCGCCGCATTTGATGTTGATGCACGTAAAGTGGGCAAAGACGTAAATGATGCCATTTTTGAAAAACCAAACTGCACTACAGTATTCTACCGTGATCTGCCAAAAAGTGGTACTATAGTGAAAATGGGGAATATTCTGGATGGTGTTTCAGAACATATGAAAGACTATGATGATAAACGTACATTTGTTCTTGATGGCAGACCGTCTGCAACCAAAGAAGACGTTGTTCGCGAACTAAAAGAAAGTGGTGCTGAAATTCTGACCAACTATATGCCAGTTGGTTCTGAAGAAGCCGCTAAATTTTATGCCGAATGTGCGCTTGAAGCCGGTATTGGTTATATTAACAATATGCCAGTGTTTATCGCATCCAACCCAGAATGGGCAAAGAAATTCGAAGATGCAAATCTGCCTATCATCGGTGATGATATTAAAGCACAGCTTGGTGCAACGATCACACACAGAACACTTACAGACCTGTTTGCAAAGCGTGGTGTCGTACTTGAACGTACATATCAGCTAAATACAGGCGGCAATACAGACTTCCTGAATATGAAAAATCAGGAAAGATTGAAATCCAAGAAAATTTCCAAAACGGAAGCGGTACAATCCGTAGCTGGTGCACGTCTGGATGATGATAATATTCACGTCGGCCCAAGTGATTATATTCCATGGCAGAATGACAATAAAGTATGTTTCCTGCGTATGGAAGGCGATCTGTTTGGTGGGGTGCCAATGAACCTTGAAATGCGCCTTTCTGTAGAGGATAGCCCGAATTCAGCCGGTGTTGCAATTGATATGATCCGTTGCTGTAAGCTGGCGTTAATGAATAACGAAGGCGGTATTCTTTCTGCTGCTTCTGCTTATTTTTGTAAACATCCGCCTGTTCAGTTTACAGATGATCAGGCCTATGAAATGACCGAAGAATTCATAAAATCACGCGTTGAAGCAACGAGTGCAGCATAATGAAAGGTTTGATCGTAGCTGCCGGACAGGGCAGCAGAATGAGAGAACATGGAGAAAGCAAACCACTGATTGAAATCGGTGGTGTGCCAATCATTGAACGCGTCATTATGAATGCTCGAAAAGGCGGCATTGATGATATTTACGTCGTAACTGGTTATCGCGGTACAAAGGTTCGTTCATTTCTTGATGAACTGGCGGAACGTGAAAATATTGCCATTACACATATTATCAATGAAGAATGGCAACGCCCAAATGGACTTTCCGTTTATGCAGCCAAGGGTGTAATTGACGGGCCTTTCATACTTACAATGTGTGATCATTTGTTTGATCCGGAAATAATCAAAGATCTTATAGCAGCGGATCATGAAGACGATACGGTCACGCTTTGTGTGGATTATAATATTGAAAATCCGGTTATTGATATTGATGATGTAACGCGTGTTAACTGTACATCGCGGCAAATTCTTAATATTGGTAAAATTATCCGTGATTATAATGCTTTTGATACCGGGATATTCTACTGTACGAATGCAATGTTTGACGCATTAGAGCAAAGCGCACGTGAGGGTGACGAAAGTATCACAGGCGCGATGAATGTGCTTGGCGCAAAGGACAAGGCACGTACTTTTGACATAAAAGGCAGACTATGGCTGGATGTTGATGATCCAATGGCCTTCGGTAAAGCCATTGTTTATGTCAATGAAGGCAAGCTATAAATTTATTCTTCACCACTGCGAATTTTTTTGTGGTGGTGAATAACTTCTTCAATAATAAAATCCAGAAATTTTTCTGAGAAATCAGGATCGAGTTGTGCTTCTTCTGAAAGTTTGCGCAGGCGCGCAATTTGTTCACTTTCGCGGGATTTATCGGACGGAGGAAGATTGTGTTTAGCCTTATAAATACCAACTTTCTGGGTAATTTTAAACCGCTCAGCCAACATACTGATTAATGCAGCATCAATGTTATCGATGCTTCTTCTATATTCAAGCAGTTTTGAATTTGCTTTTTGATTTGTTGGCTTAGTGTCCAATTTTCTACCTCTATCTTTTAAGAAATCTGAACTTAGCAAAAGTTTTATGAATTTAAAAAGGTTATTTTTAAAGCAACTTGGACTTTATTTTTTTTGTATCAGATTTTTTCAATGCAATTAACTTTAATGAAAGTCCGTAAAGCATGAAGAGCAGAATAATGCCTGGTATAATTCCTACACCATTTAATAAATTAAATGGACCATATTCTGCAATTAATCCGAATATTGATGCTGCAATGACGGCAGCTAATATGACCCGTAAAACATCAAATTTAAGCATGTTGATACCATATAATTTGTTGATCGTAATTACCCGAACCATATTCATGATGAAATAAGTGCTACAAAGCGCCATTGCGACCCCAATTGGCCCTACCCCTAATATTTGAGAATATAAATATGCCAGAAGCAGATACACAGGGATCATTATAAGCGAAATGATGGGATTAAATAACGGAGTCCGGTAAATAATAGGTAGGTCAGCCATACCAAACCCACCATTTATTGTTTCTCCCAACATTAGGAAAAACAATATAATTGCGCCTGTCAGGGCTATTGATAAATCACCGAAAGCCTCGCCTTCCGGGAGCAATGCATCAAATATTTCCGTACCATAAAAGATACATAAAATGACCAAAATTGATTGTATCATCAGTATCCATCGCGAAACCATTATCATCTGTTTTTCGACAGTCTTAAAATCCTTTTCGACAAGATTTTTGGCCATGACCGGTGACAGAATGGGATAAAAGCTTTGGTAAATTTTTTCTACTGATGTTGCAAACTGTTGGGCAATTGTATAAACGCCCAGGATTGCTTCTGAGAAGAAGAATTTAACAGTAAATATATCCATTCTCATGAAAAAGAGCAGTGCAAGGTCGTGAAATGCTGTTGGCCCTGAAAACCTGAGTAGCTTTTTCATCAGACTGAAATCCGGATGGGCCCGCAATATTTTTTCAAATGAATAAAGATGGCAAAATGCCCATATCGCATAAATTAACGCCGCAATTAAAGCAATTGCGTAAGCCATTAACAGCCCGTAATTATCAAAACCAAGATAAAATAATACGAGCATTGTAAATAACAGGATATAGGGTTCAATAATACTTCTGGAGACAACTTCGTAGCGCATTTTTCGTGTTGCGCGTGTTCCGGCAAGTATCACGTCCAGCGCTGCAATAATCATCACCATGGGGGCGACCGATGTAAGTCCTGCTATCATTTCAGGATAATCAAAAATTGCAGCTAGTAATCCTGCGCTTAACATAATTATGCCAGTGAAGATTGCCCCTACCAATAATGAACAGCAAAGGGCCGACACCATAACCTGTTCAAGTGAATATTGATCAGCATAAGCATCATCATGTATAAATTTGAAAAGTGACCTTTTAAAGCCGAAAGTGGCAAATGCAGCGCATAGTTCTATGGTCGTAATTGTGTAATTATAACGGCCATAAAGCTCCGGGCCGAATAAGGTAACAGCCAGTATCAAAAATGGAAGCCTTGATCCCAGCCTGACAAGAAAACCAAAAAAATTCGCACCAGCCCCCTTTGCGATATCCTTGTTGTCCCTTGCCGTCGTGATGGCTTTATCGTCTGCATTTTCGTCAGTTGATGACATGCTTAATTTTCTAGTGCTTTGTTATCTTCTGTTACGGCGCCGTTTCTTAGCCGGTGCTTTTCTGGGTGGCTGAATATCGGTAAATTCACTTAAAGCCTTGCCAGTAAGGCGTTTCTCACCTTGGGCTGTTTTATACACCAGATCATAGTCCGCAAGATAGCGAAAATTTGTCACAACAGGATTTGATTGTGCGAATGATTTCTCAAAAAAGTTAAGATGATCCGTTAAAGTAAAGTGGTTGAATTTCTTAACGTAATTGATTGTTCCTGAAATTTCACCATTATTCCCTTTTGCAGAAATTGTTATACGTTTTGGATAGCTGGCATCTTTTTCCTTGGTAATACGTTCATATTTGATATTAATATCATCAAATTCGTCGATGGTTTCGCCATTTCCCAAAAGCTTGAAAATGATATCTTCTTTTTGATCAGGTCTTGTTATAGCAGATAGAAACGGTTTTTCTTCCTGTCTGCTTATCCCGACAACCCGGGTCCAGTTATTCATTAGCTGATCGACTTTATCAGTCATTAACACATGGACACCAAAACCAGTTGCCTGATCTACATTATGAACCGGACCAGCAGGGTTAAATCCTGCTTCGGGGCCCAATTGCCAATTGCCGCGCCCACTTAAGAATGGGGCATAAAAAGATGTTTCTATATAACCATCTTCACTGGAATATTTTTTGTGATCAAAAGAGGAAAATGGTGATGTCAGCTCCATGTCAGCAATACCCATGGTATTTTCAAGATGCAGTGAATATCCCCCATTTTGCTGTTTTAAACGGTGCGTATGTATAAAAATATCAAAGGCGTTATCGTTAAAGCCCCATTCACCACGGTCACGTCCATTTTTAATGACATACAGTTCCCCTTCAGGTGTAACAAGAGTACCCAGCATAATACCATGCTCATCACCCACGGGCCACGCGAAATTTGCCACAAGAAACTGACTTGTTATGAGCGAACCATCGCTAAGATAAAGATATTGTTCCCAGTATTCCGTGTAATCACTATCCTCAAGCATCGAAGGTTTTGATGCTTCAGAAGATTGTGCAATTGCCGATTGCGCCATAAAAATGCATGTAATAGCCAACTTTATGAGGGTGAAAAAAGAACGCATTAACTACTTTCCTGTAATCACCCTATCTAATTATTTCCTTGAGGCGCAGGGTGAAAAGATTATTTAACAACTTTTGTTTTTGAACCAGAAATATCAAAGCAATGTTAAGTGCAAATATTTCAAACAGAAAATAATATACTGGCTCACCGATAATTGACGTTACAAATATGGCAAAAGTACGATAATTAGCACATTGTATGGACCAACTATTAACCGCAGGTGAATAGAGTTCACGGTATAGTGCCCTGATTTCCTGCTCTTTTTCCGGTGCAAGTATCAGCACTTCTTTTAATGAACGACGAAAAGTATTATCAACACCGCTGAAAGCATACTGCATCCTGATATAACCAATATGAAGCTGATTAGCGATTTGTCCTAGTGAACCTTTCTGCTTACCTTCTTCGATCATGGTGTTTATACTTGGTAAGTCCGCGTTTTCCTTACCTTTTCCCCAAAAGTCATACTCGCTGCGTTGAAGTTCATATGCACCGGACTGTACCGCATGACATAGCCCCGCAAAAATTGAAATATACCATATCTGACTACCCATAATGGGCACAAGCGCAAGGGAAAGGCCTACATAAACGCTGATGAATGTGACATAATCACAAACACCATCAATCACTTTACCAATTTCAGAAAAATTCTGTGTAGCCCGCGCAAGTTGTCCATCCGCACCATCAAAAACGTGCCACATAAACATCAACGCGAACCCGAGCAGGGCAAACATGGGAGATTGGTAATTGTAATAACAAACGCCGGCGAGAAGTCCACAAAGCATGCCGAATGATGACACCATATTGGGTGTAATGTTCAATTTTATAAATTTTGCTACCAACCAGCTGCTTATGGGATGGATAATATAAAGGTTGGTGAATTCTTCAATTTCACCTGTTCTTTTAATTTCTTCAGAAACTTTTTCCATATTTAATATGCTCAAGCGAGCATTTTCCTCAAACCCTCATTCATGGTGAACTGCGGGTCATATCCAAGTTGTGAAATTGCTTTTTCAATTGATGCCTTTGAGTGTCTTACGTCTCCGGCACGAAAGTCGCGGTACTCAATATCTGTAAAACTGTTCATGCGGAGATTATCCTTAATCAGCTCAATTAATTGGTTAAGTGATGTTTGACCGCCAACAGCTACATTATAAACCTCATTCTTTTCCAGTGTATCACATGTCGCCGCCAGAATGTTAATCTGAACTACATTTTCAATGTAGCAAAAATCACGACTGGTTTCCCCATCCCCATTAATATAAACAGTATTGCCTGATTTAACGGCTGCGACCCATTTTGGGATCACGGCGGCATACGCCCCTTCAGGATCCTGTCTTGGGCCAAAAACGTTGAAATATCGTAGCCCTACTGATTTAAAACCGTAAGTACGGTAAAAAACATCCGCATATAGCTCATTGACATATTTTGTAACAGCATAAGGGGATAACGGGTTTCCTATTTTATCTTCGACCTTAGGAAGATCGGGATGATCACCATATGTGGAACTGGAAGCCGCAAATACGAAACTTTTAACATTTGCATCCTTTGCGGCAGTGATCATGTTTATAAAACCGCTTATATTGGCAGCATTTGTTCTTACCGGATCAGCTATTGACCGTGGGACAGACCCTAAGGCAGCTTGGTGCAGAATATAGTCGACACCCGCAATTGCGGTTTCGCATGTGTCATAATCGCAAATATCGCCTTCGATAAAATTAAACCGGCCCCATTGCTCTTCTGTGACGATGTCTTTTACTGCATCAAGGTTATGCTGGTGCCCTGTGGCAAAATTATCAAGTCCCACGACTGTCTGGTCAAGAAGGAGTAATGTTTCCAGAAGGTTTGACCCTATAAATCCGGCAACACCGGTTACCAGCCATTTTTTTGGTGATGCAGTCAGTTTTTTGATAATTTCATTATATTTCATAAAATAATAGTCTTTAATAATAATATTTAGTTCTTTGTAGTTAACTTACGTTCAAATATCAAGTTTATCGCTAGACCACAAAAGCAGATTAAGTGTATAAGATTGTTATGGAAAATAATACTAAATCCAAGATTGCCGTGATCGGTTTTGTTGCTTTTGTAATTGCTGTTTATACTGGCAGCTATTTTTACACAAAAAGTAATAACGAACGGTTACTATCAGCGCCACGACTAGTGCTTCTTGTCGGGTCAGAAGATCAGGTAAATAATGGTTTTTTAAACATGAACACGGACCAGCGGCGCGCAGAAATAAGAACTATGGCATCACTGGGTCGTATCTGGTCTTTATCACAGGCGCAATATGACACAGGAGCAACAGATATTGTTCAATATTTCTCTGATCAGGATTTTGGAGATGATGTTGTAGTAGCGGACTGCCTGGAATATAGCGAAAGAATAAAACAAACCATGGAAGTGAATGCGAGAGCCGCGCTAAAAAGATCATGGATATTTTACGCTTGCGGCATCATTGAATAGCATTAATCATGTACAAGCCCCGCTTTTTTAAATCCTTTTAGATAATATTCCCTGTCTTTATCGCGCTTAAACCATTTATCACATTCCTGTTTTACATTATTTGCAAATTCAGGATAAAGCCTCAGTACATTGTCCCGTGCAAGTTTAAATGCAGTTTGGTCGCCAAGTTCTGCATATATAATTGCCTGCAATGCGTAAGGCCAGAACCAATCCGGCGTTTCAATGGTACTGATATATTTACTGGCTTCCTGGTATTCTCCTTTCAGGAAATGGTTATGAAATAGCGCAAACCCGCACCAGTTTGGGTGCTGTGGATTAAGTGCCATTGCTTTTTTGACGAGGGATAACCCTTTATCAATTTCGCCCATCAGGCAAAGATAAACACCACTGTCTGCGAGTACAGCAGGACTATTGGGGGCTATACTTAAGCCCATTTTGATATTGCTTTGAAATTTATCCAGCTCACCTTTATGAAAGTGAATAATGGTTAGCGCATACCAGGCAATTGAAAATTGTGAACTAAGTGATATTGATTTTTCAGCCAGTTGTTGTGCCCTGTCCAGTGCAGGACTTGGATCATCGATCATATTAAAACTGAAACGATATTCATCAAGTGCCAAAAATGAAAGCCCGGCCCATGCATCAGCATAATGGGGGTCGATTTCAATCGCATTTTCAAGGCTTGCCCGTGCTTTTAAATGCGCACTTTGTGAAAGCTCGAACAAATAATCATGAAACAGAAGCATGGCTTTGTAAGCTTCTATAAATTCTGTGCTGCTGCGCTTCATATCAATAGCACTGTTTCGCATAATGGTACCGTAGGCATCACCTATTGTTGCGCTTACCTCGCCTGCTATTTCATCTTGTACGGTGATGATGTTTTCCGGGGTTAATATGCGGTCATAATTGTTGGTCCAGATAATGGTTCCGTTTGCGCCATTCATCAGCTGTGCGCTGACACGTACATTATTCCCGGCCTGCCGGATACTACCGCTGAGCACGTAATGGGTTTCAAGTTCTTTTGATAATTCCCGAACATCCACTTCTTTTCCACGGTATAGATTGGTTACCTTGCGGCTTATAACATAGAGGCTGGGGCTCAGGCTTAATTGATTGATAATTTCTTCCGTGATGCCATCTGCAAACATCCCCATCGTTTCTTGGTTGCCCATAAATTCAAATGGAAGCACAGCAATAGCAGGACCAGTAGGTGGAGCGGCTGCAGCCTTAATAACAGGATCGTCACCTAAATTTTTGATGTTATTATTTTCAATGAAGGATGGCTCGTATGTTCCTTTTGGAAGGCTTATAATTATTTTATCTTCACTGCCTTCATCAAGATAATAATGTTCAAGTAGGCGGCGAAGCCGACCTGCTTCTACCCGGACGATGGCATCTGTTTGCGGATCAAAACTTTCGTCCTTATCAAAAACTTCCAGTCCGATTGTATAACCTTTAATGAGTAATGCATTTCCGGCTAATGCCTCATTTACAACGTAAGACAGGAAGCGCTGCGGGCGAAGTTTATTTTCAAACAGAGCGCTTCGCAGAATTCTATCCAACTGGTTTTTAATATGTTCAGGTGATGTAGAAATGCTATCTTCAATCAGTTATTGTTACATAATTGATATAACATACATTTTATGACAAAAATGAGAAGAATATTTTTATAGTTATCAGCGGTGCCGGTGAAGGGGGAACAGTGACCGGTCGAGAATAATAGTCACGAAACTGGCACCGCTGATAACTATAATACGATGTCAGATTCCAAAACCTTCGCAAATAATTTATTTTTCTGTAAGTTCCCGTGAAATGATCATTCGCTGGATATCAGATGTGCCTTCATATATCTGGCAAACCCGGACGTCCCGATAAATTCTTTCAACCGGAAAATCATTGAGATAGCCATAGCCACCGAGTGTCTGGATAGCGGCAGAACATATTCTTTCCGCAGCTTCCGATGCAAACAATTTGGCCATTGCCGCTTCCTTAAGACATGGAATTCCCTGATCACGAAGTGATGCAGCATTAAGTACCATCAATCTTGAGGCTTCAAGTTCTGCTTCCATATCGGCAAGCCTGAATCCGACAGCCTGATGTTTTATGATTGGTTTTCCAAAAGTCACCCGTTCGTTCGCATAAGCTATGGCCGCATCAAGTGCCGCACGAGCCATACCAACACTTTGTGCGGCAATACCGATGCGGCCAGCTTCCAGATTTGAAAGCGCGAGTTTATAGCCTTCACCAACTTCACCAAGGATCATATCATCGGTGACTTCAAGGTCATCAAAATTAAGCGCGCATGTATCTGATGCTCTCTGGCCAAGTTTATGTTCCACATTGGCAACTGAATAACCAGGTGTGTCGGTTGGCACAAGAAAGGCAGTGATACCTTTCTTGCCTGCATCCGGGTCAGTAACAGCAAAGATAATGGCGTAGTGGCCAATCTTACCGTTACTTATAAACATTTTTGATCCGTTTATTACCCAACCACTGTTTGTTTTTTGGGCTTTGGTTTTTAAATTACTGGCGTCCGACCCTGCACCTGATTCTGTTAGACAGAATGCGATAAATTTTTCGCCTCTTGCAAGCGGTGTCAGGATTTCTTTTTTTTGTTTATCGGTACCCGCATTTTCAATGAGTGACAGGCTGGGTGAGTTTGTAACGCTCATAACCGTACTTATAGAACCGTCACCGGCTGCAATTTCCATGAGCGCAAGTGCGTATGCGACATAATCGGTTCCGGCGCCACCCCATTCGTCGGATATAGTCATACCCATAAGGCCAAGTTCACCCATTTTGTGAAGTACTTCAATCGGGAATTCGCAGTTGCGGTCCCATTCGGCGGAATTGGGGGCGAGTTCTTTTTGTGCAAAATCCCGCGCCATATCACGGATCATATTTTGTTCTTCAGTAAGTCTCATTCTACATCAATTCAACGGCGACTGCCGTTGCCTCCCCACCACCGATACAAAGACTAGCGATACCGCGTTTTTTACCATGTGTTTTAAGCGCGGCGATAAGTGTAATAATAATGCGTGATCCTGACGAGCCAACAGGATGACCAAGGGCACATGCTCCACCATGAATATTCACTTTATCATGGGATAAATTAAGATCATGCATCGCGGCCATGGTTACAACGGCAAAGGCTTCATTAATTTCGTAAAGATCGACATCATTATCTGTCCAACCTGTCTTTTCGAAAAGCTTGTTCATTGCACCAACCGGGGCTGTGGTAAACCAGTTTGGTTCCTGTGAATGGACGGAATGTCCGATTATTTTTGCTAGAGGTTTAAGACCACGCTTTTCTGCTTCGCTTTCCTTCATCATGATAAGGGCTGATGCACCATCGGAAATTGAGCTTGAATTTGCGGCTGTCACTGTCCCTTCTTTTGCAAAAGCCGGACGCAGTGTCGGGATCTTTTCCGGGTTGGCTTTTCCGGGTTGCTCATCGGTATCAATGACAGTTTCGCCTTTGCGACTTTTAACTGTAACTGGTGTAATTTCGCTTTGAAAATATCCCTTTTCAATGGCATTTTTTGCGCGACTAAGGGAGGCAATGGCAAATGCATCCTGTGCTTCACGGGTAAACTGGTATTTTTCAGCGGTTTTTTCAGCAAATACACCCATCAGTTGACCTTTATCATAGGCATCTTCAAGCCCGTCCAGAAACATGTGATCCTTGGCTTCCGTATGACCTATCCTTGCGCCGCTGCGCATTTTGGAAAGTAGATAGGGTGCATTACTCATACTTTCCATGCCACCGGCAACAACAATATCGGAACTGCCGGCCACAATTGCATTATGGGCGAGAATTACTGTTTCCATACCGCTGCCGCACATTTTATTTACGGTGGTACATGCAGTGCTTAGTGGCAGACCCGCACCAATAGATGCCTGCCGCGCCGGGGCTTGTCCTATACCGGCCGGAAGGACACACCCCATCAGGGTTTGATCTATTTCTTCCGGCTTCAGATTGGTCTGTGCCATCGCCCCCTTAATTGCAGTCGCGCCAAGTTCCGGTGCTGTTACTGTGGCAAAATCGCCTTGAAATCCTCCCATTGGTGTGCGAGACATACCAACAATTACGATTTGTTCTTCGGCCATTTGAGTTTCTCCAAAATAAGATGTGCTTTGAGAATTAAAATATGTTACTATCGGGTAACTTTATAAACAAGTCACAATTTATACGCAAGTTATAACGAGTATAACACGCGCAGGGCGGACATAAATGCAAAAAAGCTTAAGCAGGGAACAAAAGCGACAGCAAAAACTGGATGTGATTTTACGTAATGCATCCAAAGCGTTTATGGAGCGCGGCTATTACAAAACATCACTGGATGATATTGCCAGCATGCAAAATGTCACCAAACCGACCCTTTATTATTATATCAAAAACAAAGAAGACATCCTGGTGAAATGTGAAGAGGTCACATGTGGCCGCATCAATGCCATGCTTGATGATGTGATGGATGATGATGTAAGCGGCTATGAAATGCTTTATCATTTTATTATGAGATATATCCCAATTATCACGGATGATGTGGCGCGGTGTCACGTGCGTCATCGCGGCCAGATGGAAGATCCTGAACTGGCAAAAAATAGTATTCAAAATCATAAGGATATTGAAAATAGGGTTCGCGAAATTATCAGAATCGGGATAAAGGACGGATCGATCCGCGACTGCAATTCAACAATACTTGCGATTTTGCTTTTTGATAGCCTTAATGGCTTAACGAGCTGGTATAAATCTGACGGTCCGGTCAAGGAAAACGAGCTTATCGAAGAAGTTTTGAAACTTGTAACCCAAGGGGTTTCAGGATCTTGATATGAACGAACTTGGCGATAAAATCATTGCCGGAAACCGAAGGGCCATAGCGAAGGCTATCACACTTATCGAATCGTCACGTTCTGATCATCAGAAAGAAGCGCAGGAATTACTAAATACGCTTCTGCCCTACACTGGGAACACAATACGTCTTGGTTTAACCGGTGTGCCGGGTGTGGGAAAATCCACATTTATTGAAAGTTTTGGAAAATTGCTTACTGGGCAGGGGATACGTGTTGCGGTACTTGCTGTTGATCCATCCTCGCATATTTCCGGTGGATCAATCCTTGGTGATAAAACCAGGATGGAAGAACTGGCGCGTGATGAATTGGCATTTATCAGACCTACGCCATCGAAAGGAACGCTTGGCGGTACGGCACGTTACACCCGTGAGGCCATGATGATACTCGAAGCAGCGGGATTTGATGTGATTATTGTTGAG
>JAUILB010000379.1 GCA_030432815.1 Alphaproteobacteria bacterium
TATAAGCCGAATGGCGCACGACTGCCGATGGCACGGCTCTAAACCCTGCTTCATCAAACCTGCTTTGATCCCAGCCCTCAAATTTTGAAGGAACCTTATCATACCAACTGCTGTTTTTACCCGGTCCACCCGGTATTTTTACCATACCGTTTAAACGAAATGATAAAAGGACAGCCTTTTTAAGCCATTGATGTACTTCCCAGCCATTTTCATGCTTCGACGCTACCCGAACTTTTCCGCTATCAAGCATATCCAAAGCCGTTTGCACCGCATCTCTGATTTCACCGGAAGTTTCTGTACCCAAGGTATCTCTTACTTCCCATGCCTGATCTATGATTTCCATCAATGTCTGATCTTGCATATTTATTTCCTTTGATATTTTAATTATTGAGCAGACCATATCGCGAAAAAGTGACCTGTCAAGCAGTTATAAATTCTGCGTAAGATAGCTTAACCACCCTGATAAATCAGTTGTAATATGATCAACTTTTTTATGATCCAGTCCTTTTGCTGACCAATCACTATCAGTTCTTACCCATACAGTTCTCATACCCAGTTCCGACGCCGGATTAAGGTTACAGGCAATATCTTCAAACATTATGGCGTGATTGGGGTCAATTCCAAACTTTTCAATCATTTTATGATAACTTCTGATATCCGGTTTAGGATTGAAATTCGCATCGTGAATATCAAAGAAGTCTTTAAAACAGCCCTCAAGGCCAAGCTGATTTAATACATTTCTGGCGTAGCTCGTTGATGCATTTGTGTAAATAAATTTTTCCCCTGGTAATTTATTTATAGATTTTCTCAATTCCAGATCTTCATTTAATTCAGAAAAATCAACATTATGAACAAAATCAAGATATCCATATGGATCAATATTATGTTCGCTCATCAACCCCCGCAATGTCGTTCCATGATTCATAAAATACTGCTTTTGCTGCTTTTTTGCTTCTTCGTAGGAAACATCAAATTTTTCCTGAATATAAAGTCCCATATTGTGATCTACCTGACGGAACAGATTTACTTCATGCGGATATAAGGTGTTATCAAGGTCAAAAACCCAATATTTGAAATGGGTTGGGTTTATTTCAATTTCAGAAGTTTTATCAAGCATGGAATGGCCAATTAATTAGATGTGTAAACCAAATATTAATACAAAATCACTACATTCATTTCTATTATATTTTAGAAAGTATTAGTAACATTTTTTATCGATTTGGGCATCATGGATAGTAACATTGCACGCATTCTCAGTAATACCCTGGATGCTGATCAAAAATCAGCTTCAAAGCCTTCAGACGAAAAAATTTCTTTATCTGCTGATTTTATCGATAATTTTAATGGCCCGATACTGCTAACAGACGGGTCTTTCACTATCATCAAAAAAAATATTTATGCAGAAAATCTGATCAATGCGATCGAAGCTAAAAATGCAACAGTCCATGGGATGATCATAAGGTGTATTACCAATGTTTGCCCAGAAAATCAAAAATTAAAGCTGCATGACGAAACGGGAACCCGCCATTTTGACCTGTTTGCTTTTCCTGCCACTGATAAAAAAGCCGCAAATGCACAGGTATTATTGTTCGGAAAGGACATAACCGTTGAGCAACACCTAACCAAAGCACTCGTACAATCACGCCAAATGTTTAAAGATCTTGTGGGATGTTCAACAGATTTTGCCTGGGAAACAGATAATAAAGGCAGATTTAAATATGTATCCCCCAACGGCATACTTGGATATACGGCTTATGAGCTTAATGATAAACGCGCAGCAGACCTGATTGTAGGGCAGGATGGTCTTAATCCATTTGATACTCTTGATGCCATAAATGATGTGGAAATCTGGCTGCAACGTAGCGATTCCAGCTTTGCCTGTGTTCAGGTTTCTGCAAATCCTGTAATCGATAATAACTCAACCTGGCAAGGAGCAAGAGGTGTTTGTCGCGACATAACAGAAATACGTGAACGGGAAGCTTCCCTTAGGCGAATAAAAAAGAGCGAACAAGTTCTAAGAAAAATTATTTCGACAATACGCGATGAAGTGGATCAATCAAAAATTCTAAACACGACCGCTACTGCTGCAATGGAAGGCATCACAGCCAAAAGCTGTTACATTGTCCGCATTCATAAAGATTCTGAAGAGAGTTTCATAACAGAATTAAAAGCACACAGCGGTGATATATCGGATGTTTCAATATTCGATGAACTATGTAAAAAAGCGATTAAAATTTGCCAAAAAGCAGAAAATAACCTGCCGCCCAGTTATATTGAAGAGGAAACCAACGGACAAACCATCCTGTTCGGATTCGCAAAACACCATAATGAAATAAATGGTGCTATGTTCGTGGTATTTAATAAAGATAAACAAAGATGGCATAAAGATGAAAAATCACTCTTCACCGGTGTAGTCAGTCACCTGGGTGTCGCGTTAGAACAAATCAAAAATTATGAAAAACTTGAAGCACTTTCTAACACCGATGAACTTACATCATTGTTTAATAGACGTGCATTCAGCGAAAAAATTAACAAACGTCTGACTATTCAG
>JAUILB010000380.1 GCA_030432815.1 Alphaproteobacteria bacterium
ACATCATCACAAACCCGATATCAAGTTCCGGTATCATAATAATATAAGACTTAAATCCGTCATTACCACCATGGAATATGGTTTGATATCCGCCCTGCATGCGCCGCTGCCAGCTAAACCCGACCTGTTCAAACTTTCCAAGTGCAGGTTGCCACATCGCATCCAGTGTTTCTTTTTTTAAAACACGGTTACCATCCAATGTCCCCCCATTTAAGTTAAGCATTACCCACCGGGACATATCATTAATATTGGATATCAGCGTTGAGCTTGGCCCGTGCATACGGTTATATGGATATATATCAGCAACCCTTAACCCGTCTTCATGTGGTCGGTGGAGGCTGTTTAGTTTTGTCATATCCGCTTCCTGGATTAGAAGCGTGCTGTTAATCATGCCCGTCGGTATTAATATATTCTGAAGCACATAATCTTCAAACGATATTCCCGCCGCCTTGGCAATTACATCCCCAAGGAGTTCATAGCCTGTATTGCAATACTGAAATGTAGTTTCCGGTTCATGGGTAAGAAATTTGTGGGAAATAAAATTTCGTACAAAACGCTCCAGTGCCTCTTCGCCATATTGCGGGTTATGCCACGGATCACTATCAAAGTCCGGCATACCGGAAATATGGCTGGCAAATTGACGAATGGTAAGGTCTTTGTAGCGATTATCCACCAGCACAAAATAAGGAACAACATCAATAACCGGCTTGTCCACATCAAGCACCCCCTGTTCATGAAGTTGCATCAGCGCCGTGCCAACAAAAGTTTTCGTCACTGACGCCATATGAAAAAGCGATTCACCGTCTTCCGGTTCGTTGGTATACATGTTTTTGATACCAAATGCTTTTTTAAACAGAACATCATCTTTTGAAACAACAGAAAATACAAATCCCTGTACATTATGTTCTGTCATCATTTCTTCAATTAAGGGTGTAAATATACGATCGAGTTCCGCTTCATCTGCCAATGCCGGACCCGAAAAAAAACAAAATAATAATATGAAACATGTAATCTTATTTTTCATGTACTCATTCCCTGTTACATCACCCTCCCTTATTTTCTAATACGGTATGCGTTGATTTGCAATGATTCCAAGTGAAAGTATCAAATTAATGTCGATTTTATTTGTGTTTTTCTCTGTTAGCTGTTTTTTAGTTTTATCATTAATGATCAGGAGGAAGAATGATATTTGAAATCTGGTTATCTTTTGCAGTCGCAACCATATTTCTGGTCACAATGTCGGCACCAACAGTTCTGCTTACTGTCAGTTCGGCATTCAAAATTCAAGAAAAAACGCGCACAAAATATAGTAAATAAGCTTAACGGATGTTTCCTGATTGGTGCGGGGTTCTTAACATTGGCGGCAAAACGAGCAGGTTAATAGCAGGTTGACATTGATAACTCTTTACAGCTTTATAGGAAATAAAAGGGAGATCAAAAATGCGCAAATTTCTAAGATCAACATATTTTATCGTAGCCAGTTTATCATTTTCATTTAATTCCTATTCACAAGATGTTCCTCCACAAGAGCTTCCACTTTTGCACCAGCTGGTAAAGGATGTCTCAGCAGATCGTATTGAAGCAGACATTCGTAAACTTGTAAGCTTCGGTACACGTCATACCCTGTCAGAAACGGAATCGGATACCCGCGGCATTGGTGCGGCACGACGATGGATATTCGCAGAATTTGAAAAAATAAGCGCCGAATGTGGTGGCTGTCTGGATGTTATGTATATAAGCGATACTGTCACCGGGAACCGTATCCCCGAACCCACCGAAGTGGTAAGCGTTATTGCTATCCAACGCGGTGAACTGGACCCCAACCGTTATGTCGCGATGTCCGGCGATATTGACAGCCGTGTATCAGACCCCCTGAATGGTGTTGATGACAGCCCCGGTGCCAATGATAATGCATCGGGCATGGCCGGCGTGATCGAAGCGGCACGTGTTTTAAGCAAACATAAATTTGCCGGTTCCATCATATATATGGGACTTTCCGGTGAGGAACAGGGACTTTTCGGCGGACAGATCGTTGCAAAACACGCCATTGACAATGACTGGAATTTTAAAGCGGTGCTGAATAATGACATGATCGGCAATATTACCGGCATTAACGGCGTGACAAACAACACCACGGCGCGTGTCTTTTCCGAAGGAACACGTGATGTGGAAACAGAGGAAGAAGCCCGCGCCCGACGCTTCGCTGGCGGTGAAGTGGATAGTCCGTCCCGCAATATCGCGCGCTTTGTTGACAGGCAGGCAGATAAATATATTCCCAATCTTGATGTTATGATGATTTACCGCCTTGACCGTTTTGGCCGCGGCGGCCACCACCGCCCGTTTAATGCCGTAGGCATCCCCGGGGTTCGCATCATGGAAACCAATGAACATTATGACAGGCAGCATCAGGATATCCGCGTTGAAAATGGCCGTGAGTATGGTGATGTTATTGAAGGGGTTAATTTCGTTTATGCAGCAAAACTGACCGCACTTAATATCGTAAGCCTTGCCGAAATGGCGGCGGCCCCGCCCTTCCCTGCGGA
>JAUILB010000381.1 GCA_030432815.1 Alphaproteobacteria bacterium
AAGCCGACAATATTAGTTCGGACAACCAGCGCATCATTATTTTCAAGAGTATATTCTTCACCCAGCTGTTTTGATATTGCGTATTCATTGCTGGGGAATAAGGGCTCAGTTTCTATATGTTTTTTGTCTTTGTCACCGCGGTAATAATGATCAGTTGAGATGAAGATATATTTTTTTCCTTTCTTCGCACAGTAATGGGTCAGTTTTTTTGAAACTTCGGCATTAACCGCTTTTGCCTGCGCGGGGTTTTCTTGACAAGTTACATGATTGATAATTGCAATTGTATTAATAATTTTATCCGGATTGAAATCTTCTAAGGTAACGTTCAGCATGTCCCAATTACTGGCATCCAGATTTACATCAGCATTTTTACGTGCTAGACCGATTGCTTGTATCTGTCTCGATTTTAATTCACGCATCAAAGCCTGACCCAATAATCCGGTACTTCCTAAAACAATATATTTTTCAGTCATTGCCGCCGCCGCCGTCAAAGGATTTGTTTGCCTGATAAAGCAATTCTGCCCTTATCCAGTCCTCTTCTGTGTCTATGTCTTGCACAAGGTGTCTAGGTAAAATAATTGGAATGGATTTATCAGATAGGACTGGTATGTCTGCGAGAAAAGCGTCTGGATGTCCCCAGTAAATTTGCCCGGCATCGTGATAAGCTTCCTCTAAATCCTGTGACCTGGTCAAAAAATGTTCAGGCTGGAACATCTCCATACGATTATTAATGATTCTAACACCTCGTTGAATTGGAAATGGAAAGCTGGTAACGGTCATCGCGTAAGAAGCGGAAGGGTCATCCAGAAGCATTTTTTGTCCGGAAACAATATCTTGAGCGCGTATAAATGGTGCGGTTGCGTACAAACAACAAATAAGAGTTAAGTCAACTTTGGTTTCTCTAAGCCAGGCAATGGTGTGTTTAATAACATCAATCGCTGTAGCATAATCATCAGAAATGTCTTGAGGCCGTTCAAACGGGACTTCAGCTCCATAGGAAAGAGCAACTTTTTTTATATCCGGACAATCAGTTGAAACAATTATTCGATCGAAACATCCACTTTCTTTTGCAGCTTCAATGGTATAGGCGATAATCGGTTTGCCCAAAAAGTTACGAATGTTTTTTTTGGGGATTCTTTTGCTTCCTCCACGCGCAGGAATGAGTGCTATATTTCCCATATTTTTTCCCTAATTGTTGTTTGTTTATAACAGGTTCTTGCGACGAAAAACACTATTAAAGCTTTGTTATATATAATTTTTCATGTAAGCTGCAAAAAATTATATATAACAAACAATGGCAGGCCAAAATGAGAGACTTTAAAACCGATCTGTCTTTTCTGGATGGTGCGTCGGTGCTAATAACAGGTGGTACTGGTTCATTCGGCAAAAAACTGGTTCACAAGTTCCTGAATGAGGACAATTTACATCGTTGTATCATTTTTTCGCGCGATGAACTCAAACAATATGAAATGGAACAAACATTCAGGGATCATCCCAAAGCAAAAAGTTTACGTTTTTTTATCGGTGATGTGAGAGACCAGAAAAGGCTTCATATGGCCCTGCGTGGGGTGGATTATGTCATTCATGCTGCCGCATTGAAACACGTACCAATTGCGGAATATAACCCTTTTGAGTGTGTAAAGACAAATATTATGGGGGCAGAAAATGTTGCCTCTGCTGCTATGGCTTGCGGCGTTAAGAAAGTGGTTGCCATGTCGACTGACAAGGCAGCAAGCCCACTTAATCTATATGGGGCAACGAAACTTGCATCAGATAAAATATTTGTCGCTGCTAATAATCTTGCAGGAGCGCAGGATTTTGCCTGCTCAGTGGTCCGATATGGCAATGTGCTTGGGTCGCGTGGTTCTGTGGTGCCATTTTTTGAAAATCTTATTGCAAATGGATCTGATCATCTGCCTATTACAGATATGCGGATGACAAGATTTTGGATTACGCTGGAACAGGGCGTTAATTTTGTACTTAGCAGTTTAAAAATGATGCAGGGCGGTGAAATTTACATTCCTAAAATCCCAAGTATGAAAATAACAGATATGGCAAGAAATCTTGCGCCCAACCTGCCACAAAAAGAGATTGGCATTAGGCCAGGTGAGAAACTACATGAAGTAATGATCACTAAAGACGATGGCAGACAGACAATTGAGATTGATGATCGCTATGTCATAACTCCACAATTTACGTATTGGAATGACAAGCATTATATTGACATGGGGGCGACTAAATTCAACGAAGAATTTGAATATAGCAGCGATAAAAATACCGAGTGGCTTGATGATGAAAGCTTTAAGGAAATGCTGGCACGGGCCTAATTTCTTTAAAAATTGGCAATTCCCTAAAGAAGATCAGAAGGCTGACTTATTGTCAGCCTTCTGTCTTTCGTCAGAATGCTCTTATATGATTGTTATTAACCACCAAAGAGATTCAGAATTGATTGTGGTGCCGAGTTGGCAATTGATAGCGCCTGTACACCAAGCTGCTGTTTTACCTGTAACGCCTGCAATCGTGCACTTTCACG
>JAUILB010000042.1 GCA_030432815.1 Alphaproteobacteria bacterium
AGGGATAATCACGCCTGTTAAGGAAATCGCTGCTATGTGTAAGGAACGCGGAGTCGATGTAATTCTTGATGCAGCTCATTCCTGGGGGCAGTTTGAATTTGATCTTCAGGATCTTGGTGTCGATTTTATTGGTTTTAATATGCATAAATGGATTGGGGTACCGCTGGGGGTAGGCCTTCTTTATATCCGTAAAAATAGGGTATTGGATATTGATCCACTTCGTGGGGAAGCCGGACCTGAAAATGATAATATTAGAACCCGTATCCACACAGGAACAGTTAATTTTGCGTCGGTCCTTACCATACCGGATGCCCTTGATTTCAGGGAAAGTATCGGACAAAAAAATATCGAAAACAGACTGCGTTCATTAAGAAATCAATGGGTAAGTCAGGTACGTAACAATGACAAGGTTGAAGTGCTTACGCCTGATGACGAACGTATGTATGCGGGGATTACCTCTTTCAGGATAAAAGGGAAGGGATCTTATCAGGAAAATGCGGACTTGATGAAACTGCTACATGAAAAGTATGGTATATTTACGGTGGCTATTGGCGGCCTCGCCAATGGTGGCGGTATCAGGGTTAGCCCATCACTCTATAATACACGCGCAGATATGGACAAACTGGCGGCAGCGATAAACGACATTACCGCCTGATGAATTTTAGTTTATCCGGGGTTCTGTGGATTTACATTACCTGATATAATTTTATTGAAATATTGTATAAATAATCAGTTGTTTGAAATTGAAAAAATCTATCAATAATGTGCTAATTGTATTTGGCTTTACTTTTTTAATAGCTCTATCGGCGCAAGTTTCTATTACACTCGAACCTGTGCCTTTAACTCTACAGACATTGGCAATTTTTATCACTGCATTGCTACTCCCTACCTGGCATGCTTTTTTAGCCATTATATTTTATATATTGCTTGGTGCTATTGGTGTGCCTGTATTTGCTGACGGTGGTGCCGGTTTTAAAGTTATTACAGGACCGACAGGAGGGTTTATTTTCGCTTTTCCAATTGTGGCATTATTGCTTTCAATTCTGGTAGCGCAAACAAGAATGAACCATAATGATTATTCACTAAGCAAACTTTTCATAAAGATATCTATACTTTGTGGTGTATCTTCAATATTGCTGCAAATTATAGGAATTTTATGGGGCAAATATTATACGGAAGCCACTTGGCAGCATATGTATACAGATTGGCTGCAACCATTTTTCCTGAATATGATATTAAAGGTTATTCTGGCTACATTAATAACCATAATTATCTGGAAAAATTTTCCCTTAAAGCGATAATCTATTCACTTCCAGGGTAGAGAAGTTTATCAAGGCAAACGACAACATATTTTGTCATTGCGTCGTCAACATTCGCCTGGCTTGCACCTTTCCATGCATTTTTAGCTTCTTCATATGATGGAAAAATGCCTACTGTGTGTAAATATTTAGTATTTACAAAATCTGTGGTTCTTGGATCCGACACTTTACCGCCGAATACCAAATATAATTGGCCATCTGTCATGATATATTAGTCCCTTGGTTTGTGGCTTTATTTATGAAGCTGTATTCTCTTCCTCAGCAAATACGATGCCATCAATGATGTCTTTCATATATTGGTTAAGACCTGACACACCGCTGCTGCTTATGCGTGAGGTAAAGTCATCCCGTTGAGTGGCAACTAGGCTTATGCCTTCTATTTTTACATCAATAATTTTAACATTCCCGTCCTTGTCGGTACGCACACGCCAGTCAACATCCAATCCTCGATTGTCTCCATTAAAGGCTTTGGTTCGAATGAAAATATCTGACTTTGCATGTGGTGTTACGGCATCAACTTCAATACGCGTTGTATCAAGTTTCTTAAGACGTGCTGAATTTACTTTTAAAATAAATTCAGGAAACAATTTAAAATATTCGTCTAGTTCTTCCTTGGTCGCTTTATTGCGGTGACGACTAAGCGTTATGCGTGCAATATAATCTACTGCAAACGCGTCATTTAATATACTGCGATATTCACCGAATTGCTGTTCATCGGTAAGATCTTTATTGGTTAGTACACCGATTGCCCTTTCGGAAAAAGCTTCGATAAATTCCCGTGCTTTTTGCTGTTCAGCGGGGTCTGTGTTATCCGCAAACGCATAATTCCCAACTATCTGGCTTGCAAACAGAAATATGGTCATTAGAAAGGAGATAGTCGCCTTTCTAAAGATATTGGCAGCATTAGGGTCAATTACCCTAAATACTTTATTGCCTATAGCTGTCGCATTTTTCATCTTTTTTGCCTTAGTTAGATTTTAATTCAGCATAAAATATGCACTAAATCTATGATTAAACTGTTAACATTCAAGTGCTAAATAATTACTTCAATGTTTTTAAATACGCTATTACATCCTCACGGTCCTGTGGTTTTCTAAATCCTGCGAAAACCATTTTTCCGCGCTTAATTACATCGCGGGGCTTTAAAAGATAAGCATCAAGTGTTGCATCATCCCATGTCAAATCAGCTTCAATTAAGCCTTTTGAGTATTTATAACCTGCAAATTGGCCTGCTTTTTTATTGTGAACGCCAAAAAGATTAGGACCAATTTTAGCGTCTCCGCCTTGTTCTGCTGTATGGCAAATTTTACATTTTTTATTAAATATATCCTCGCCTGATACCGGATCTCCTTCTGCATTGGCATTTATTGGAAACGTTACGCTAATAAAGGCTACAGTGGCTATAATTTTTAAAAAACTCTTCATTTTAAGTCCCTTTTGTTACTTTGGTGTTTTCTCGCATTGCCATAGCAAAAAAAACAACTGACTACAATTTAAAACTTATAAAAATGGCTTAAATCTCTCTAATTTAAGCTATGGTATTAATGTCAATTTTATACGGCAAAATTGTGACCTTTTCCTGGTTTTATATATTTCAAAGTAAAATCTTTTTATATCAATATGTTATGATATATCATATTATTACGAAGGTGCTATAGATGCGTAAAAGCCCTTCTTAACGGGTGCTTAACCTTTTTTCTTCAAAATAGTGTGGTTTGGATGATTTATGAATTGCTCGAAATTCATATTAACGAAATTATAGCGATCAGAGGCACTTTAATATATGAGTGGAAATTTAGATAGCGGTGACGTTGCCCGTCTTTTAGCCGAACCAACCCCAGAAAACAGAGCTGACGCTGCTGTTAAAATAAGCGCGCAATTTACAGCTGGTAACCTGAGCGATGCAGAACGCAGGATAGCAGAAGAAATTTTTGAACTAATGGTTAAAGACGCCGAAGTTCGTGTCCGCGAAGCACTTTCGGAAAGCCTTAAAAATTCTGACTGCATTCCCCATGATGTCGCTGTTACACTCGCAAATGATGTAAAAGAAGTTGCGATGCCCATGCTGGAATTTTCGGAAGTATTAACCGACGAGGACCTTGTTGCAATTATCCAAAGTCAGGACAGTGAAAGACAGCAGGCAATAGCATCACGTGCGACCATCTCATCTGGTTTAGCGGATACTATCGTCGATAATAGTGTCGATGCCAGTGTCGTTGCGGTTCTTGTTCAAAATGAGGGAGCATCACTCCAAGAAAATACCATGGATAAGGTGCTTGACAGGTATGGTGAGAATGAGCAGGTAAACGTACCTCTTGCTAATAGAACACAACTACCCATTAAGATTGCCGAACGATTGGTAAGCCTGGTTTCTGAGAAAGTACGTGACCATCTTGTGACGCATCATGAAATGTCCTCAAATACCGTAATGGATTTATTCTTTAATGCACGGGAAAGAGCAACAGCAAGTCTTATTCATGATGGTGATGATGAAATTGGATTTGGTGAACTGGTTGACCAGCTTTTTGAAAATGGCCGACTTACAGAAACACTTATATTCCGAGCTCTTTGTTTGGGTGATGTAATATTTTTTGAACTTGCTTTGGCAAAACTTGCCGATATTCCGATCGAAAATGCATATGTATTGATCCATGACCGCGGAGATCTTGGATTAAAAGCTATTTACGATAAATGTGAACTTTCGCCTGAATTATTTCCTGTTGTAGAAGCGGCACTTGAAGTTTCCCGCGAAATGAATGCTTCAGCATCAGAGGATCGGGCACGTAATAAAAGTCGAATGATTGAACGTATCCTGACGCGCTGCGAAGGAACAGTAGATAACGAAAGTTTTGAATATTTTATTACGCAGATAGTTGGTGTCAAGGCCGCCTAGTTCAATACACCGGGAAGCCAGAGAGCGATTGCTGGAAAAAGCATTACGAGCAATAAGCCAAAAATCTGTATGATGATATATGGGATCGCTCCTTTATAAATATCTTCCATGCGTACAGATTTGGGAGCGGCGCCTTTCATATAAAAAAGCGCAAATCCAAATGGCGGTGTCAAAAAAGATGTTTGCAAATTAATCGCAACGAGGACAGCAAACCAGGGTAGAATATTTGCGGGTTCTACATGTCCTGAAAGATCCAGCCCGGAAAGGATTGGCATAAATATCGGCAATACAATCAACGTAATTTCAATCCAGTCGAAAAAGAAACCCAGCATAAAAACCAGTATCATGATGATACTTATAATGATCCATGGGCCGCCGGAAAAATTGTTCATGAAATTGATGATAAGATCATCACCACCCAACGAACGGAAAACGTAAGAAAATGCGGTTGCACCAACAAATATACCAAATATCATGCCGGATGTCTTGATTGTCTCGTCACACATTTCCCAAAGCTTTGCAATGGACATTTTTTTTCTTATGACCGCAAGCAGTAGTGCACCAAATGCACCAACACCGGCGGCTTCAGTCGGGGTTGCAATTCCGGCAAATATAGATCCAAGCACAAGCATAATTAGCAAAATAGTTGGCGCGAACCCTTTTAAGACAGATGCCCAATCCACAGGCTCGTTTAAATTATCGAGTTCCGTTTTTTTGGGACGGATATTCACAATAAAAATATAAATCAGGTAAAGTACGGCCAGCAACAGTCCCGGAACAAGTGCCGTCATAAATAAATCAGTCACTGAAATTGACAGCAAGTCTCCCATAATCACTAGCATAATACTTGGCGGAATTAAAATTCCCAGCGTTCCAGCAGCAGCAATTGTGCCGCTTGCAAATGGTTTTTCATAATTTGCAGCGAGCATAGATGGAAATGCCATCAGGGTAATCATAACAACACTGGCCCCTATAATACCTGTTGTAGCAGCCATAACCGTACCAAGCAAAGTGACTGACATCGCAAGTCCGCCGGGCATTTTTTTTGTCAGAATTTTCAGACTTTCAAGTAGTTCACGTGCGATTCCACTGCGTTCCAGGATAAGTCCCATAAATACGAACATAGGAACAGCAATCAACACCATATTTTCCACGACGCCGCCAAAGATGCGTGAATTAATCAGGAAGAATTCCTTAAAATTGAAAATATCGATGCTCATACCTATAAGCCCGAAGCAAAGGCCCACGCCGCCCAACACAAATGCAACGGGATATCCTGAAAACAGACATATTGCCAAAGCAGGAAACATTAGCAGGGGCAGTATTTCGAAAATAGTCGTCATATTTTTTCTTTGCCCGAATTTAATAAAACAGCAATGCCACTAAGTCCAAGTAGAAAAAAACCTATTGGTAAAAGAGACTTTATTATCCAACGATAAGGTAAACCCTCGGCTGTGGCCGACATCTCACCACCAGTATATGCCTGCATGGCAAAATCAATGCCGAAATAAATAACAACAGCACAGTATGGAAGCAGGAATAATGAGCAGCCAATTATCTCTATGATACGGTTGGTTTTATGTGAAAATTTATCCCTGAACAAATCTACCCTTACATGAGCGTCTTTCAGATAAGTAAAACCAAGGCAGAGTAAAAAAAGTGCACCGTGAAAATGCCATTCAAGTTCCTGTAATGATACAGAACTCATATTCAAAAACCGCCGCCCAATAACATCAATGATAATCGTAAGCATAAGCATGATAAGGAAAAACCGGCCTATATAGGCGGTTTTCAGCACTATCTGATTAGCGATCCGTCTTAATATAGCCAAGGTCTTTCCATGTTTTGTAAGATTGTCTAAACGTTTGCAGTGAAAGCCATGCACGTTTGAAATCGGTATCTCTGGATGCTTCTTCTTCAGCGACTTCGGTCCAGGCATTTTCAAATGCATTCAAAATATCGTCAGGCCATTTGTGAAAAATAGTCCCGCTTTCCTTTAACATATTGATCGCTTCTGCCTGCAGAGCTTCTCCTTCGGCGATACCAAACCTCATATTATCCCCACAGGTTGTGTTTATCTGTGCTTGTTGCTGTACTGAAAGTGCGTTCCATTTTTCAAGATTGATCATCAATTCAAAAAATGTCGATTGTTGATGCCATCCGGGAAAATAATAATGCTTGGCCACTTTATCAAAACCAAGCCTTTGATCAACGGCGGGAACCGAAAATTCAGTTGCATCAATAGCACCCAATTCCAGAGCGGGTAAGATATCACCTGTCGCAAGGAGTTGTGTTGATACGCCCAATTTGCTCATCACACGGGCCCCTAATCCAAAAAACCGCATTCGCATGCCTTGAAGGTCTTCAAGTGAGTTTATTTCATTTTTAAACCAGCCTGATGCTTCGGGTGGGCTAATGCCGCAAATTATACCGTGAATGTTATGTTGGTGATAAATATCTTCAAATATCTCTTTCCCACCACCGTTATAATACCAGGCCATATATTCGGCACTATCCGGGCCAAAGGGGATAGCTGCGAAAATCTGCAGGGCAGGAACCTTGCCACTCCAGAAACCTGGCGAAGACCAGGCACTGTCAAGGGCCCCATATGAAACAGCATCAAACGTTTCCAGGGGAGGAGCAAGGGCACCGGGTTCAAAAAAACGAAACTTAATATTACCGCCTGAAACAAGGTCGATCTGTTCTTCAAATCGCTTTGCCATAGTTCCAAGGATCGTCAGCGAACTTGGGTAGGTGCTTGCGAGCTTAAAGTTAACAGGATCGCCAGTGGTTTCGTTGCTTAAATTTTGCTGATTATTCGCGTCACATGAGGCCAATAATAATATCATCAGCGTGGTTGCAAGCCTGATTGCTTTATTGATCATCCTTATTTAAGTCGTCCAGTTGCCTCAGCAAGTGCGAAATAAACCTTGCCTATATCTGATGTTATCAGTGTTTCGCAATAGACAGTTTCAGTGGATTCGTTAAATGTTGCAAGTAATTCCTCAAAAATATGGATATAAGTATCGACATTTTTACGAAATTCTGAATTTTCCGTATAATGTACGCGGATATCGGTGATTTCCTGCTTGCCAATATATTTTTGAATTTTCCGTATAAATAAATTCTTATCGCCAGAGAGATAACTGTCCCATAGACTCTTGGGAACATTTCCTTCAAGATAGCTGCTGATATCAATGGCCTGTGCTCTTAATTTTTCCATTATTGTTGCGGCCACTTTCGAAAAATTCTCTGAATTTATGCGTTTCATACGACTTTCCAGGGCATTTGCATTATTAGCAAGGCTTTGACTTGAAAGCTGTATGGCATTGATCATCTGCTGATATTTTTCAGCATTGGTGGTAAGGGCCTGGTTTGTTTCTTCAACCGCTTCAATTGCGCTATTTGATGCAATTTGAATGCTGTCTGTATTACGCAGAAGCTCGCTTGAAATACGTCTGATTTTCTCTTCGGATGCACTTAATTTTGTTTCGGTTGTTTTTTCAAGAGCTGATAGTTCGTTTATCAGCGTTTCAATCTTTTTCATCGCCGTGGCATGATCTTCTCCGACCTGGCTGGCGGTTTCAAGCCAGTCACTAATAATTTCAGTCGTTTTACTTTCATTTGCTAGGATATTGTCATTGGCTTTTTTACTTGCATTTTCAATTTCGAGAATGCTGTTTTTGCTTCGGTTTTGCACCTCGGCAATTTGTGCGGTCAGCTCGGATGTTTGCGAAATAATACTTTCGATTACTTTTTGACCGTGGGCACCCAGGCTGGTAGAATTCTTCTTGATTTTATCAATGGCTACTGTCATTCCATCTTCTATAACCGTAATGCATGAAAGCATTGTTTGATGCTGTTCTCTAAGTTTAATTTCGGTTTCGATCATTTTTTCCTGGAAATTAGTTGCATAATTTTCCAGCGTTTGATGTTCATCCTGTATTAGCGTCGTACGGTCAATCATGTTGATGCGCGTATCTTTAAGGGATTTTTCTATTTGTTCTGTTTGTGAAGTGATTGTTTTCACAATGTCATTTAACAAATCCCCTGTTTCGTCCTTATTATTGTTTATTCGACTGCTTATTAGTTCAAGATTATTTTCAATCATATCACTAAGGGCAACATTTGCCCGATCAATGTCAGCTTCAATATTTTGAAATTGAATTGTAATATCATCACTCAGGATAGAGGTTTTTTCTGTGAGTGTATCTGTAATTTCATCAAAGGATTGCTTTATGTTTGATTCCAGATTTCCAGACACGCGACTTATATCATTAGCCCGCTCTGCAAAATAATCGCTTGCTTCGGCAATGGTTAATTTGCTGCGTTCAGTAGCTTCATCAATTGAACTTCCAAGTGTTTTTGTTTGTTCCTCAATTGCCCGACCGGTTGCTTCGACACTTTTTGTTGATTTGTCGGCAATTTTTGAAAGTTGCTCTGATTGCTTTTTAATTTCTTTTGTAATTTTGGAGCTTGTTTTAGCTGATTTGTCGGATAGGTCCTGTACAGTGTGTGCCTGTTTTTCCAATTTATCACAAATTGATCCCACTTCATCCATCATACGGGTCATAAAGTTGTTAAGAACAGCACGGCGTTCATCAAATCCATCGACTATTTCGCTTAAATGATGATAGGAATGATTGGATTGATCACTAATTTCATCAGATATTTTCAAAAGCCTTTCTCCAATGCTGGTAAGGTTTTCTTCTATCTGTTTTGCCCTGTTATCCAAAACTTTATTCTGAAAACTCATTTCGTTATTCAGAAACTCAGAATGCCTTTTCGTTTCGTCATTCGCGTCTATTGCGTCTTTACGGTATTCTTTAAGCTGTGTTGAAATTAGTTCGCTATGCTTTTCGATCTCGGTTGCAACGCTGGAAATTGCATTTCGTTCAAATGATAACTGATCAGCAATTTTTTTCGTTTTTTCATCTGCATCGATTGTTGCTTTGAAAAGCTGATCTATTTGTTCTTTAAAACTGTCCTCAAGATTTTTAAAACGGTTTGCTGCAACATCTCCTGCAGCAGTAATCTTTTCGATTTCTGAATTAAGATTTTTAACAACCTTAACGATGCGTTCCTGTGTAAGTTCGACGGGGCTCATAAGCCGGTCAAGACCTTTTTCCAGCGAACGATAGTTTTCTTCAATCGGGTTTAGTCTGATCAGAACAAGACAGAGCAGCCAGACAAGAACCAGTGGCATGGTCATTCCGGTTATAAGTGCGGCGATTTCCAGAATAGGGATTTGCACAATATTAATCCCCGCATTAAACAGGTAATATCCGCAAAAAGATATCCAAATAATGCTTAAAGTTGCGGCAACTGTTATTGGCCAGTTCCGCCAGATTTTAGACCAGATACCCGATTGTTCCGTAACATTTGCATTTGAATGTTTTAAAGAAGATGGATGCGCTGTGACCACCCGGTTGCTGGTCTTCGCTTCTTTTTTGTCACTCATACCTCGTTCACCAAAATATACACTTACTAGCTTTCATTGTAACAGGGCCGCACGTACATCGCAAGGGGTACGCTAACCGGTTCGATATTGGTGATTTATAAACCGATAATGCTTATTATAAGATTAAAATTACAAGATTAAAATCGCCTGAAAATATTATTTTATAAACAATTTAGAATTTATTTACCATAATCAGGTTTTATAGTGATAATTATTTGATTCATTGGGATATTTTTAGCAGGAAATTTTATGAGCGGAATTGATTTAAGCCGAATAAGTGTACTCGTTGTAGAAGACAGCCCGTTTATCCGAACTTTAATAGTGAATAGTATCAGGATTTTGGGTGTTCAGACCGTTCGGTCAGTTGATGACGGTGCTGAAGCGATCGAATTTTTAAAGCTTGTAGATGAAAACCCTATGAAAGCGGGTATGATGTCTGTTGATATTGTTATTTGTGATTGGGAAATGAGCCCCGTGAATGGTTTAATGCTCCTGCGCTGGATAAGGCGTCACAAGGACAGCACCGATCGATTTAAACCATTTATTATGCTAACCGGATATTCTGAACCCAACAGGGTACAGGAAGCACGGGAAATGGGGGTGACTGAATTTATGTCAAAACCCTTTTCCGTGAATGCACTAGCTGATAAATTGAAATCAGTGATATTCAAACCACGGCAATTTGTACACACCAGTACTTATTTTGGGCCTGACAGGCGCAGGCAGGCTATTCCTATTTCAGGAGAAGATCGAAGAAAGCGTACTTACGATAGCCCTGATGTGGAGATCGTCAATGTCTAAGGCAGGAATCAAAGTTCGTTTCTATCGGATAAAAAATCGGCTCAAGGAAAAAACGGCTGGCCTTGTTACCGATGCTAATGCAGTGATAGAATTTGATGAGGATATTTTGTCCGAAGCAGAAGAAGCACTCAATGAAATGGCAGAAGATTATCCTGATTGGGTAATGACAGTAATCGACGAACTTTTTGAAGTTCACAGGCGCTGTGTTGATGACGAAGTGAACCGTAAGGGTTATTTTGAGCGGATTAATTCCATTGCACATGATATGAAGGGGCAGGGTGGCACCTTCGGATATCAGCTTATTACCGATTTTGCCGAAGGTTTATATAATTTTACAGCAAAAGGATCAGGTCTTTCGGATAGCCATGTCGAAATTATTAAAGCCCATATCGATGCAATGCGGGTCGTGATAAGGGAACGGATTGACGGTGATGGTGGCGCTATTGGTAAAGAACTCAGGTCAGGATTAGAAGCCTCTGTAGAAAAGTACAGCGGGCGACAATAGTAATCATTTTACTTTGTTTTTATACCATTTGTCTAATTTTTCGGCACACTCCTGGATAATTTTTTCCCATGGTTCATTATCATTTTTAGTAAGTAACCTGGCGTTTTGGCGCCATTTCGGGATGTCATCACCAAATCGCCACCAAGGATTTGCAGTGAGCAAAAACCATGTTTCATTACCGGCCATTGCAGATTGCATAATTGGGGCGGACCCAGGTCCGATTACTAAATCAAGGTTCTTAATAAGGGCTGTTGTGCCATCAAAATCATCTTTCAAATCAAGATCATCAAAATTATAAATTTTGATGCCTGTTTTTGCCTCCAGCTCAGCAAGTTCCTCTTTGCAGTCGCCATATTGAATGTTGACGAAATTTACATTTTGCTGTTTTAGGATTGGTTCCCAGTTTGTAAGTTCCGTATAGTTCCTCGCCCGTTTGGCATGCCTGATCCCACTCCTCCATGATATACCAATAGAAATATCATGTGGTAATTCACTTAATCGTTCTTTCCATTTCGCCACATTTTGGTTAGTAGGTATCAATATTGGTTCCGAGGATGGTTTTATGTCTTCATATTTTGACCATAAATAACGTGAAATATCGCCCGAAGGGCACATGTAATCATATTTTGAGAGGTCAGTATCTGGGAATATTTTTAGTTCAAAATCCAGTTTTGCATCGAATTTATCCGCATAAACGGTGACATCTGCATCTTTAAAACTATTTTTGAAGAGTGGGAGCAATCGCTGTGTGCATGCTATTCCCACTTCGTCGGCCATTTCGATGATTTCCTTATTTAACCAGGTAAAAAGTATTTCATCACCTACGCCCTGCTCACCGAATATAAATATTTTTTTACCTGTTAGATCCTGTCCTTCCCACGGTGGAATTTTATAGTAAGCAATGGTTCCCAGAAGATTTCCGCCATCTTTGCGCCATTGATATTCGTCCCAGCCTTCTTTCATTCTTTTAGAATCCAACAGCAATCCAAACAGGAATAAATGTAATTTCGCCAGAATTGGATTGAGTTCAATACCCTTTCTTATTGCGGCTTCGGATTTTTCTACCTCTCCAATCGACAGATAAGCAGGTGCTATATTGTTGAGCGCAAAAACATTATTTGGATTGATACGCAGGCATTCTTCATAAAATATAATAGACGCAGCGCCACCATCACGAAATGTTACGACAGATCCCAATGTGTTCCAAAGTATCTCTTCCTCTGGAAACATAGGTAGAATGTCCTGCAGAAAGACAATTGCTTCATCCAGTTTTCCGGCTTCTCTAAGTGCGGATGCATAGTTATTATAACCAACCGGATCCTTTGGTTCTAACTGGATGTAAATTTGATGAAACTTTGCAGATAAATCAAAAAGTTCCATCTTAAGCGCGGCATTGCCTAATATTGAAATGACTACTGGATCATTAGGGTTTTTTTCAAGCACATAAGCCATCAAATTAATAGCGACGTTCCTATTTCCTCCTTGAAAAAGACATTCTGCAACCAATTTGATAATAGAAAGATTTGTTGCATCATAATCCCATGAACGGGTGAAATATCTTAGGGCTTGAGGGTAATCCCCCTTATTATAATAAAATTGGCCTTTTTTTACGAGTTTCACATATTGAGACCGGGTTTTAGGTGAGGGAAGTTGGCCGGCCTGATTATTTTTCGCCATTTAGATGCCTTTTATGCGTGTTACAATTAAGTATCAGTATTGAACATTATTATTTCGAATAATATTAACACTTATTTATAATATATTAACCATTTAATTGTGAAATGGTTAATAGCCGTCTATTATATTTCAAAAATATCGATAGACAGAGGGATATATAAATAATGGCATTAAAATTATCGCTTAAACCAGGTGAAAGGTTTGTTGTAAATGGGGCAGTAATTGTCAATGGTGAGCGTCGCACGACGCTGGTTCTGCAAAATAAAGCTTCTCTATTAAGGGAGAAGGATATATTGCAAGCCGAGGATGTCGACACACCCGTTAAGCACGTTTATTTCCCAATAATGCTAATGTATATGGATCCCGCAGGTTACAATAAATATCACGAGCAATTTGTGCTTCGAATGACAGAATTCATGGGGGTCATTGAAGATCCGGAAACCAAATTGCTATGTGTCGCCATAAGTAAAGAAGTTATGGAAGGCGAATTTTATAAAGCGCTAATGAAGTGCAAAAAATTATTTGAATATGAAAACGCGAGATTGTCGAATGTCACTTAATGCGTATAAAGATGCGAGCCAAAAAACAGAGAAGCCCCAACAAACGGAGTATAGACTGTTTGTGGAAGTAACACGTGAATTAATGGCAGTAGCAGAATTAGCGAAATTAGACAGCAGACTTCATGAAGCCCTCCATTGGAACCGCCGTATGTGGTCCACCTTTGCCACAGATTGCGCGATCGAGGGTAACAAACTTCCAAAAATGCTAAGAGCCCAAATCATTTCACTTTCCATATGGGTTGGGAAATACAGTTCTCAGGTTATTCATGATGGTGAGGATATACAGGCGCTTATTGATGTGAATAAAGCGGTGATGGAAGGCCTTGCAATGCAGGAACAGAATGCCGCTCAGAATGAAGCCAGGAATCAAACCCAGAACCAGCAGAAAGTTGTTAATCAAAGCCCTCCTACGAGTACCTCAATCGAGGTATAATATGGTTAATTTTCATTAAGTATAATTTTTTTTACGTCCTAACACATTGAATCAAAAGTAAAAAAA
>JAUILB010000043.1 GCA_030432815.1 Alphaproteobacteria bacterium
CGCCCTGGCACTTGTCATCCCGACAAAAGCATTGGCAACCGCAACTACTCTTGCCGGAAGCAGAATATCTTCACCAGAAAGCCCTTTTGGCTGTCCTGAACCGTCCCAATGGGCCTGTATCTGTGTGAGCGTTTCTGAAACAGGACCTTCAAATTCAATGTCCTTCACTAGGTCGGCACTCTTCAGCATACTGGACCTTATGATTGTTAGTTCATCTTCTGTCAGGTTTGACGGTTTTATAAGCAGTTCACGCGGCACAAGAATTTTTCCCAAATTCATCATGGCTCCCGCCAGTTCTGCAGTTGCAGCGTCCGTTTCATTCACGTTTAATTCGGTACAAATTACTTTCGCCACATCTACAACTCTTTCAGAATGTGCGGCGCTGTAAGGGTCCCTGCTGCCTATTATCATGGTCAGTGTGGAAACAAGGCTTTTCAGGCTTAATTCTCGTTTAACACGGTTTTGCTCAAGTAACGTGATATCTTCCCTTACAATTAAGACACCCTTTTCACCGCTCTCTTTCTTGTCACCAAAAGTCAACGGCAAATAATCTGTTTTAAATGTCAGCTTATTTTCACCTTTTTCTATACTTCTGATTTCCGTTTTAGCCTGATTCTTTGACAAAACATACTGGCAATTAAGCTCATCAGCCGCCACGTTGGCTGTTCCAAAAATCGCGGCGGGTGTTTTGCCTATCATATCCTGAGGTTCCAGTCCTGCCTTCAGTGCCGTCTGAAGATTTACAAAAGTATAGTATCCTTCTTCATCTACGGCCGATATTTCAGCCTTCTGGCTATTTGTCACCACACTCATGAATCTGCTTAAGTTTTCATGTTTTTTTGTAAGTTCCTTTTGGGATTTTATGGCTTTCTCCAGTCTGACCGAAATTGCGTGCCTCCAGACCAAACCCATAAGTATTGCTAAACTGCTGATCGTTAATATAGCAATAATCAAAATATTGCGTTTTCTGGTTTTTGAGGGTCCAAGAGCCTCATCTTCATCTATTGTCCTGATCAGTATCCAATCTGTCCCATTAATCATGGCACCAGAGGCAAGAACTTTATTTCCTTTAAAGTCCAGTGAATTTTGCATTTTTCCTGGTGATCTGATTGCAGAAGCTGCGGCAAGTAGAGGACTGTTTATATCAAGCGCCTGTTGATAGTTCGGGTCCGTAATATTCTGATTTTGAATATAATGAACAAGATCACCTTTCTGTTGAACCAGATAATTACGGGCACTTGGCTGACTTTCGCCAGGCTGGTTTAATAAGTTAAAGAAGTCCTGATCAAGGATTTTAACCCCGACAACAAACCCTCTGACCGGACCGACGCTTCCATCATCCAGACCGAAAACGGGGGATATGGTTGAGATAGTTGGAAGTCCGCTTTCACCAACGTAAGGACCTACGAGCATTGATTCCAAATTGGATCCGGCGCGGATATAGCTGCTGATCGGTTCGATCACTGATGGCATTGATGTCGTGGAAACAAGTATTTGTCCCTCGCTGTTGGTTAAAGCCAGACCTGAATAAGTCGGTCTTTCAACATTTGCGCGGATCTCGTAATCGCGTTGCTCAACGGAGGTGAGGAACCCATTTTGCATTGCACGGTCACTCAACAATGGCATCAAATATGCCTGCAGTACTTCATTACCTTCTTCGCTTAATCCCATATCATCTGAAAGATTACTATAATAAAGCCTGACAGTTGTATTTTCTGACAACGAACTGACCGCGTCCTTTTGCTCCTGAACCCAGCTTGCAATGACATCGGCACGGCCATTCAACACAACTGACATTCGGCTCTGCCAAAGCAGGTTTTCTCTTTTTTCTTCGCCCGCTGCAAATTGCCATGCGATTATCATGCCCGCTACAGCCATACCGATTAAAATCAAGAGCATGCCCATTGTTTTATCAAAAACAATTTTTTGAGGTGATTTTTCCATCTTCATTTATGTTTCGATCAAATTTATCTTTTTCTTAACCGATAAGTAACCATAACTTATGTATATTTCTTTAACGCCGACATTTTTTTGCACTAATAATTTTTTAAAACCGGATGGCTCGTTATTATGTATTTGAGAAACTTTTTGCTGTTAACACTCTTTATTGCAGCAACTAATTCCAGCAGTTATGCGCAGCAGAATAATGGAGTGTTCAATTCCATAGAGTATAAATCAAACGAGCTTTCCGCTTTCAAAAAATGGGCATCTCATAATGAGCGGTTTGCTACAAGTCGTAAAAACGGTATTGAAAAAAGCATTAGCAAAAGCAGCGACCGTTTGTGCCGACGGACAAAAAATTTCTCCTGTGTCACAGATGCATGGGTGAAATTAATCAATGAGATAAGAGTAAAGCCCGTTGTAGAACAATTAGATGCCATTAATAGGCATCTAAATAAAGCCAGTTATGTAACAGACATGGTAAACTGGCAGCAACAAGATTACTGGGCGACAATACATCAATTTTTCAACAAGGATGGCGACTGCGAAGATTATGCCATTGCAAAATATTATTCGATGGTTGAACTTGGCTTCAGTGCAGAAAAAATGCGCATCGTAATTGTTGAAGACACAAATCTGAATATTGCCCATGCAGTTCTCGCTGTATATTTAGATGGTGAAATATGGATTTTAGATAATCAGATATCAACTTTAGTGCCGCATAGGGAAATTATCCACTACACTCCTTTATATTCCATAAATGAAAGCGCCTGGTGGCTTCATAAATCATAATAAAACAATAAAATTTTAACTATTTGTAAGTATATTTAAGCTCATACAAGTAACTATATTTTTTAACAATGTTGATTAACCACAATGCATGCTACAAAAAGCAACCCTTATGCTGAAAGTTCTGCGCCACCGTCGCAGATTGAAGAACTATACCAACACATCCGGAGTTTTAGGCGTTTTCCAAAGGGCTATCGTGCACTTCATCTTCAGTTTTCAATATTGGACCGCCTTCACAGGCAACCTCACCACAGACGGTCTATCGCGACTGCATTTAACAAATTAATCGGACCTTATGAAGGAAAGTTATTCTGGACGCGGGAA
The DNA here is from genome assembly GCA_030432815.1 of Alphaproteobacteria bacterium. Taxonomy (GTDB): domain Bacteria; phylum Pseudomonadota; class Alphaproteobacteria; order Sphingomonadales; family Emcibacteraceae; genus Pseudemcibacter. The sequence continues at coordinate 3,055 of JAUILB010000043.1, forward strand.
TTTGATCTCTATTTTGTCTGTAAGGGATGCCCACCATCCCAATTGGACAGGGCGCGCTACGATGCAATACGGGCGGTCGCTGATTCCCCCGTCATTAAACAAAAAATTACTGACGGTCAGGATGATCAACTTTGTATCTGGTGGGATCTTGGTGAAGAGTATGACGAATTTTATACAAACATCAATAATATTAAAAACAAGGGATCATCTGAAAATGAAAGTGATGAACCGGAGAAACCACATTCATTAAAAAATTTAATGTCAAATCTTGACAACAATAAAGAAAATACTCCAGCCCCTGCTGAAGCACAGGATGTTGATGATAAACTCCCCGCTGCGAAAACGAAAACGGTTCCCCAATATGAACATATTTTTCCTGATGCCGGGATGGAGATGATTGGTCCGATACAGCTCGACAAACTTGAACGTAACATAAGGAATATGGACATATACAACCTTATAGCAGAACAAAATATATGTGTTGTAATTGAAAATATGCCGCCACAGGTCGTCTTTACAAAAAAATATGTGTCGCTCACTGAAGTCAATAATTCAGTCTTGCCCGGGTATGCTATTTCCGGAGATAAGTGGCTATTTCAAAGACTTACTGAAACCTTTGACAGTAAATTGATGCAGGCCCTCGTCGACTACAAAAGCTTTCCTGAAAATGTGCTGTCCATTAATACCAATGTGTCAACAATATCGACAAAGGCATTTGACGAATTCATCCAAAAGCAGAAAGCGTATTCAGAACACCCCTTAATTCTGGAAATTGCCCTGTTTGATATCATGTCGGATTTAACAGCCTATTTTCATGCGCAGGAAAAACTTGACAGGCTTGGCTGTAAAATTTGCATTTGTAAAATGGATATCCAGTCACTTTATGTCCTAAACCGCGAACTAATGAATGTTGATTTCCTAAAAATACGATGGAATAAAAATTATTTGCGTGCCATCAATGAGGCGGAAAGACAAAAAATTGCGGATGCCGTAAAAACACAGGGGAAAATGCGCGTTGTGCTATCTGATTGCGATACTACCGCGGCAATTAAATTCGGTTCCGAATTAGGTATTGTGATGTTTCAGGGGTTTGAAGTCGATAAACTTCAAAATCTTAGCTGATACGGGCTTAATACTCCGCCCCGGCGTCTTCCAAAACTCTGATCATTGACCTTAGTCGTCTGTTTTCTTTCGCAATATCCAGTGGCGTTCTACCAGTGTTATCAGCAATGGACCAGTCTGCATTGGCGTCCAGTAACGCTTTTACCATCTGTCTGTCGTTGTTTTTCACAGCTTTGTATAAGGCAGTTTCACCCGTACGATCACTTATATTAACATCGGCTTTTTGTGAGATCAAAAGATCCACAAACTCTTTTGCCCTTAATCTGACAGCGACCATCAGCGGTGTTTCACCAGTGGATATTTTTGGAATATCCGTACTTGCATTTTCATTAAGAAGAAATGTTGCCGTGATTGAATCTTTCAGGGTAGCTGCAATATAAAGCGGGGTTTCCCCATCAGAAAATTCCCTGGTATTTACATTCGCACCCTTTTGCAGTTGCGAGCGTACTTTACCATAATCTTTGTCCTTTACCGCTTTCAAAAGCAGATATTCATCTGACATACTATTTTCTTGTGCAAATACTACAAATTGGCTTGCCGACAGGATGTATCCAAGTACGTATATACAGATAAAAGCAACTTTTTTTAACGTCATTTGTGGACTCCGGACTTTATAATTCAGATTTTCGGTATTATAACATAAACATATAACGAGTCTATTCTTAACCTAAAATGAAGTAATGCTACCATTATGAACGCTGAATCAAATTCCAAACCTATCCTGATCAGAATTATTATCTCGCTGTTGTTACTGATTGTGGCAATTGTGGTTTGGAGCATATATCTAAACAGTGACAAAACACCAAGTGCTTCAGAAAATAGCCGTTCGCTTATTGGTGGTGAATTCGAACTGGTTAATCACAGGAATGAAACTGTTACAGATAAGGATTTTCTTGGTAAATATATGATCGTTTATTTTGGTTACACATATTGCCCTGACGTTTGTCCGATGGATTTGCAGATAATGGCTGATGCACTTCGGGAACTTGAAGCTGATGATCTGGAAAAACTTAATCCTGTATTTGTAACTGTAGATCCGGAGCGGGATACAACTGATGTCATGGCTCAATATATAAAATTTTTCCATGAAGACCTGATTGGGCTTACTGGTACACCCGAACAAGTCAATACAATCAAGAAAGCCTATAGGGTTTATGCTGCAAAAGCCGATGATAGCGCTGACTATCTTGTAGACCATACCGCATATACCTATTTAATGGATAAAGACGGTAAGCTTCTCAAACATTTTAACCATGGCGAGGATGCCAAAGTCATGGCTTCTATAATGGCTGATCTAATCGAGTAATGGTCGCACTTAAACCATTCTGGAAAGAAAAAAAATTAAAGGATATGACACGCACAGAATGGGAATCTCTGTGCGATGGTTGTGGCCTTTGCTGCCTGCATAAGCTGGAAGATGAAGATACAGGTATTGTATCTTACACAAACGTTGCATGCAGACTTCTTGATTTGCAAAGTTGCCGGTGCAAGAAATATTCAAATCGCAAAAAACTAGTACCAGATTGCGTCATTTTGGAAGCAGAACAGGTCAAGGCCTTTAAATGGCTACCACCCACATGCGCTTATAGATTAATTTCCGAAAATAAAGACCTTTATGAATGGCATCCTTTAGTAAGCGGTAGTGCAACTTCCGTGCACGAGGCCGGATTTTCGGTAAAGGGTAAAATAATTTCAGAAAAAAGTGCTGGTGATCTGGAAGATCATATTGTGTCACTGGAGTCACTTCATGATGGATGATGTGGGCGGAATTCCTTTAGTTTATAAATCACATAAACGTGCAAAAAGGATGAAATTAAAATTTGATGCCCTGTCCGGATGCGGTGTTGTCACTATGCCTTCCTTCTGTAGTAAGCTTGATGCATATCGATTTGCCGGCAAACATCAGGACTGGCTGGAAGCGCAAAAGAAATCTTCTCCGAAAAAAGTACTCCTGATGCCCGGCAATGTCATACCAATTCTTGGGGATGATAAAATGATACACCATTCGACAGGTAATATTTCTGATGTAAGGGTAACACAGGAACATATTATCGTCGGTGGTTCTATAGAAGGCTTCCCTGTCAGGTTGGAAAATTATTTAAAAAAAGCAGCCCGACAATACATTGAACCGATAGCCGCAGAACTTGCTGGAACTGCCGGCCTGGATTTTAAGAAAATTCAGGTGCGCGATACGAAAAGCCGTTGGGGAAGCTGTTCAACCACAGGAACATTATCCTTTTCATGGCGGCTGATCATGACCCCACCCGATATTTTGAAATATGTGGTTGCCCATGAAGTAGCACATATCAGGGAAATGAATCATAGTGCAGCTTTCTGGGCGTTGGTTGATCAGCTGGTTGATAATGCAAAACCGGCAAGGCGCTGGTTAAGGAACGATGGTCAGGCCCTGATGTATATTTCCCGTAATTAATCGAGGATTTCAGGTTTTGTTCTTGGTCTTACATTTGGTGTATCAAGTGTGGCATCATTCCTTCCAAGCGATACCCTATACATAAAATTTTTCCATATATGTGCCGGCACACCACCACCGGTCACACCCTGCATGGGCGTACTATCATCCTTGCCTACCCAAACACCATTGATCATGTTTTCTGCATATCCCACAAAAACGGCATCTTTATAATCCTGCGTTGTGCCTGTTTTACCTGCGACCGGAAAATCCATAAGCGCGGAGCGCGCCGTACCTGTCGCCACGACATTTTGCAGCATTGAATGCATGGTATAGGAAACATCCTGATCAATTAGTCTGATTTCAGGTCCGGGCATATGGCGATATAAAATTTTTCCGGAACTATTTTGAATTTCAACTATTCCATATGGCTGCGTTTCAATACCCCCACGGGCAATAACACTATAAGCTGATGTTAGCTCAAGAAGATTAACTTCCGATGTTCCCAATGCAAGACTTGGTTCCTCTGTTAATGGTGATTTAATACCAAGTCTTTTTGTCATGCTGATTACAGAAGCACGGTTTATACGTTCCGAAAGCTTGACAGCAACAGTGTTAATGGATTTGGCGAATGCATCTTCCAACGTCACATCACCTAAAAATTCGCCGCTGTAATTTTGAGGACTCCAATCATTCAATATTATCGGGCTGTCACGCATAACTGTTTCAGGGCCATATCCTGCCTCAAGTGCAGCAAGATATACAAATAGCTTAAAAGCACTTCCTGGTTGGCGCTGCGCTTGTACTGCTCTGTTAAACTGGCTTTCTGAATAATCCCTGCCGCCAATAAGGGCGCGCACAGCACCATCATAATCCATTGATACCAGCGCCGCCTGCATATTTTCAAAACCTTCCTGGCGGTTAAGAATCTGCCGCACTGCATTAGCCGCCATTTGCTGCATTTCAGGAACAAGGGTTGTATGAATAATAATAGGTTCATTTATGTTTCCAATTAAGTCCGGCGTCTGTTCTACAATCCAATCTGTAAAGTACCGGACATCACCACCTGTGGCAGAACTTTCAATGTTAACTTTCCTGGCTTTTGCGATATCTGCAGTTGACTGATCAATAAAACCGACAGCGACCATATTATCCAGAACAACCGCTGTTCGCTCATAAGCCCGTTCCACATCACGAAGCGGAGAATAAAGGGCAGGTCCTTTTAATATACCGGCGAGCATCGCCGCCTCGGTTAATGTAAGCTCCTTTGCGCTGTGACCAAAAATGGTGCGTGATGCAGCATCTATGCCGTATGCACCGGAACCGAAATACACACGATTCAGGTAAATCGTCAGAATTTCCTGCTTGTCGAGTTTCATTTCAAGCCAAAAACTAAGCAAAAGTTCCTGTATCTTTCGCTTGAATGTTTTATTGGAATTCAGATAAAGATTTTTAGCAAGCTGTTGGGAAATGGTGCTACCCCCTTCCACCATTTCACCTGCGATAATGTTGTTGAATGCGGCGCGTCCAAGACCACGATAATCAACGCCCTGATGTTCAAAGAAGCGTCTGTCTTCTGTAGCTATTACGGCTTCTATCTGTACTGGCGGCATATCTTCATATTCAAGCCATTCACCGAACACATTGCCGTAGGTCGCAATGACATTTCCCCCACGATCAACAACCATCATTGTTGACTTTGTATCTGCCCTATCAATATTGGAAATGTCAGGAAGGTCATAGGCATAATATAAAACCAGCGGGATTAATAATATTATACCCCAGACAAGTGTTACAAAAAAAGCATAGATAAACCTGGACAACCCTGACCTGGGTGTTCTGGTTTTAGCGGTCTTTGCTATTTCTTCCTTCCGGGATATCTTTTTATTACTTTTCCACACTGTCTTATCCACGCCCACTTTTAGCTTAAAAACAATAAGAGAACGGCAAAATTATGACAAGTGGTGTGGCATTATTTAATATACTTGACAATAGTTTCATTTGTAACTATTTTTAATGTGTTAAATTTTGATACTGGAGCCACGAGATGATAGAAAAAATCCACCATGTTGCCTATCGCTGTATGGATGCAAATCGTACCGTAGATTTTTATAAAAAATATCTTGATATGGATTTGGTGCTCGCTATATCGGAAGATAAGGTTCCATCCACCGGGGAACCTGACCCATACATCCATATTTTTCTTGATGCCGGAAACGAAAATGTGCTGGCATTTTTTGAAATTCCAAATTCACCACAAATGGGATGGGATAAGAACACACCTGACTGGGTTCAGCATATTGCATTTACGGTTGCTGACGAAGATACATTATTAAAAGCCAAAAGCCGTCTTGAAGAAGACGGGATCGAAGTAATCGGCCCTACCAATCATCATATCTTCCAGTCGATCTATTTCCGTGATCCTGATGGCCACAGACTCGAGCTCGCCTATAACACGGCAACTGTAGAAGAAATGAAAAAGCTTCATGACGTGGCACCGGAAATGATGGTTGAATGGGCTAAAAGCAAAAAAACGTTAAAACACACCGCATGGCTTCATGACGAGCAGTTTGGCCAATAAAATACATCACGCCCCAGGACTGGCCGTAGGTTTTATCTATTAAACATCCAGATTGGCGACACTCAGTGCATTATCCTGAATAAACTCTCGTCGTGGCTCCACTACATCGCCCATAAGTTTTGAGAATATCTCATCGGCCGTATCACCGTGGCTAACCTTTACTTTCAGAAGGCTTCTCGCATCCGGATCAAGGGTTGTTTCCCATAGTTGATTTGGATTCATTTCCCCAAGTCCCTTATAACGCTGAATTGAAAGGCCCTTACGGCCATAGCGAATGATACATTTCAAAAGTTCACTCGGCAGATGAATGTCTAAACTGTCTTCTTTTCGGGTAATCGTTGACGGCAATTCAAAAATTTCGGCCCGCTCAGACGCGGCCTCGTTAAGTTTTCTTGCCTCGGCAGATCCAATAAAGACCGCATCTACGCGGTAAACATCTTTGATACCACGAATTTCCTGAGCGAAGATTACACCATTTCCATCCTCATCCAATCTTGCGGACCAGGTATCTTCGCCGATGCTTGCACGTTCATTCATGCGTTTGGTAACCCTGGATAATACGTCATCAACACCATTTCCATGGATAAGCACATCTTCTGTTAGCGCGCCGAGAACAGCGAGTTCTTCAATTATTTCCTTGTTATAGCGATTTGAAACATGTGCAAGTACCCTGTTAACCCGACGGGTATTTTCAACAAGATCTACAAGATCATTTCCTGCTATCTGTGTACCATTACCAAGTGTAAGCAGCATTTCTTCCAGAGTTTGTGCAATTAAATAATCTTCAAGCGCCGGATCATCCTTAAGATACACTTCTGATTTACCGCGGCTGACTTTGTAGAGCGGGGGCTGCGCAATATATAAATACCCCTGCTCGATCAGTTCCGGCATCTGACGATAGAAAAACGTAAGCAGCAATGTTCGAATATGCGCTCCATCCACATCCGCATCGGTCATGATGATTACCTTGTGATAGCGGAGCTTGTTAATATCAAAATCATCACGACCTATGCCTGTTCCGAGCGCTGTGATGAGTGTTCCGATTTCCTGGGAACCTAACATGCGGTCAAAACGTGCCCGTTCAACATTAAGAATTTTACCTTTAAGCGGCAGGATGGCCTGATTTTTACGGTGACGACCCTGTTTTGCACTACCGCCGGCGCTGTCACCCTCCACGATGAAGATTTCTGCTTTTTCAGGGTCTTTTTCCTGACAGTCCGCTAGCTTGCCGGGCAATGATGAAATATCAAGCACCCCTTTTCGACGGGTGAGCTCCCGCGCTTTACGCGCTGCCTCACGGGCGGCCGCGGCTTCACAAATTTTCCCAATGATAATCTTGGCTTCGGCCGGGTGTTCTTCGAACCACTGACCAAGTTTTTCATTCATCAGGCTTTCAACGACGGGACGAATTTCAGATGAAACCAGCTTGTCTTTGGTTTGAGACGAAAATTTCGGGTCCGGCACCTTAACACTCAGCACGCAGGTGAGCCCTTCACGGCTGTCATCACCGGAAATGGAGACTTTTTCCCTTTTGGCAATACCCAATGCTGTGGCGTAGTTATTTATTGTCCGCGTCAAAGCACCCCTGAAACCGGCAAGATGGGTCCCACCATCCCGCTGCGGAATATTATTGGTAAAGCAAAGTACATTTTCATGATAACTGTCGTTCCATTGCAGAGAACATTCGAATATCACATCGTCTTTTTCTCCCATTATTGAAATCGGTATCCCAATCAAGGATGTTTTACTGCGATCAAGATATTCCACATAAGCCTGGATGCCGCCTTCATAATAAAGGTCAATTTCTTCATGATCACTCGTACGGTGATCCTGAACAATAATTCTTACCCCTCTGTTCAGAAAGGCAAGCTCACGAAATCTGTGTTTCAGTGTCTCGTAACTGAATTCAATATTGCTGAATGTTTTCAAAGATGGCTTGAATGTCACTTGCGTCCCTGTTTTACCGGGTGTATCGCCTACCACTTCAAGGTCTTTCAGTGCTTCACCATTTTCAAAGCGCATATAATGTTCTTTATCATTACGCCAAACCCGAAGATCAAGATAATCCGATAGCGCATTGACAACCGAAACCCCCACACCGTGGAGACCACCGGAAACCTTATAGCTGTTGCTGTCAAATTTCCCACCCGCATGAAGCTGTGTCATGATGACCTGGGCGGCCGAGACACCTTCTTCTTCATGAATGTCAACCGGCACACCGCGCCCATTGTCGGTTACAGATACGGATCCATCAGGATTCATGGTAACAACAACCTTGTCGCAATATCCTGCAAGGCTTTCATCAATAGCATTGTCTGATACTTCAAAAACCATATGGTGAAGACCGGTGCCATCATCCGTGTCGCCAATATACATGCCCGGACGTTTACGCACGGCATCCAGTCCTTTCAGAACCTTGATACTGTCCGCTCCATAGTCGCCGGCACCTTCCGAGGCACTCCTAAATTCAGTTTCTTCAGACATATAGTCCCGTCCTTTTTATAATAAATATTTCAATGCCGTCATTATAGCATAAATCTTTTATTCTGCTTGTATTTTTCCATCTTTTACATGGAAAAAAGTTGCCCTGTTTTTCATCTGCTCAAACAGAGAAACATCTGTACCTGTAAGCCACACCTGTGAACCAATTTCATCCAGTTCATGAAACAGTGCTCCACGTCTGTTTTCGTCAAGATGGGCCGCCACTTCATCCAGCAAAAGGATCGGTGGCGCACCAAATTGGCTTGCTGCTAACCGCGCACTAGCGAGTGTAATACCAATCAATAGTGCTTTCTGCTCTCCCGTCGAACAAAGCTCCGCTACCATATTTTTTTCAACATGGGTTACTTTCAGATCCGTCCTGTGGGGACCAACAGAAGTCCGGCCGGACTGAGCGTCAATTTTTCTACTTTGTGAAAGCCGGGCAACAAATTCCTCTTCAACCGCAATTGCAGGTTTTGACATAAGTCCACTTTCAAGTTCGCCTTCAAGTGAGAGTGCAGCTCTGGGAAATGCAGAGCGGCTTTCCATTATAGCCTGACTCAATTTCTGAATGGCATCAAGGCGCGCAGCAACAACCGCGACACCATGTTCCGCCATGCGATGTTCCAGTGCCCCGACCCAGGACATATCGGCATGTCTTTCACTAAGCAGCCTGTTTCTTTCACGCATAACTTTTTCGTATGTGTTGAGTTCCCGTGAATGACTGGGATGGTATGCTGTAACCAGACGATCAAGAAACCGCCTTCTGCCTGATGGCCCCTCTATAAAAAGCCTGTCCATTTGTGGTGTTAACCACGCCACCTGCAATATATCTGCAAAAGCAGCGGGACTGGATAATGTTTCCCCGTCAAGCCGCCCTATCCGACGGTCAGGCGATGTTATCGTAGCAAGATCATTTCTCGGTACCAAGCCGCTTCCAAGCTGACGTTCACCATCAGGAGTTTGCAGTCGCCCGGATACTGCCCATTGATTACCACTTCCCAACCGGGTAACGTCTGATAATTTGGCCCCTCTTATGCCCCGCCCGGGCGCAAGAAAAGAAAGCGCCTCGAGAAGGTTTGTTTTTCCGGCTCCATTTGAACCGGTCAGAACAACGGAATTCGCCCCAACGTCAAGTGATAGGGAACTGTAGGAACGAAAGTTTTGCAACATTATCCGTTCCATATAAAGCATGAGTGCTTTACCAGCTGGCAAAGCACTCTTAAGTTTATTGTCGTTTTCTGAATGTGCTAAAATGCTCACTCGCTATTCCTGTTACACTCTCATTGGCATGAGAACATATAACGCACCTTCATCTGTCAAATCTTTTAAAATTGTGGGCGCCGCGGCATCAGCAAAGGAGATCTGAACCACATCACCTTCTATCTGAGCAAGAATATCTAACAGATATCTTGAATTGAATCCTATTTCCATATCATCGGATTCATAGCTGACAGAAAGCTCTTCGGTTGCAGTACCGTGTTCGGGGCTGTTAACAGTCAATGTCAATTGTCCGGCTCCCATGCCCAATTTTACCGAACGGGTTTTATCCGTGGAAATTGTGGACACCCGGTCAACAGCTTCTGCAAGAACTTTATTATCCACTTCCATATGTTTGTCATTACCTTCTGGTATGACCCTTGAATAATCCGGGAACGTGCCATCAATCAATTTTGACGTAAGCACAATATCCGCAAATGCAAATCTGATCTTTGTATCTGAAAGACTGACTTCGACATCGCCTTCATATTCGTCAATCAGCTTACGAAGTTCACCCACCGCTTTCCGGGGCACAATAATACCTGGCATATCGGCAGCACCAGCCGGCTGATCGATATCAAATCGTGCCAGTCTGTGACCGTCTGTCGCCACACCGCGAAGAACTGCTTCACCGTTGTCGTCACTTGCCGCATGAAGATAAATACCATTTAGGTAGTACCGTGTTTCTTCAGTGGAAACAGCGAAACGCGTTTTATCAATCAGTCTTTTTAAATTAACACCTGTAACATTAAAGGTTACTGGTAATTCACCTTCCGACATAACC
>JAUILB010000382.1 GCA_030432815.1 Alphaproteobacteria bacterium
CGGTACGGAAAATAAATCCCGTCTTGGTGCCAATGCCATTCTGGGTGTCAGCCTCGCAACCGCAAAGGCCGCCGCTGACGAAGCGGCCATGCCGCTCTATTCTTACCTTGGTGGGCCACATGCCCATGTGCTTCCGGTTCCAATGATGAATATTATCAATGGCGGTGAACATGCGGATAACCCGATTGATATTCAGGAATTCATGATCATGCCGGTAAGCGCGGAAAATATCCGTGAAGCGATCCGTATGGGCGCGGAAGTATTTCATACATTAAAGAAAAATCTCTCAAACGCCGGTCATAATACCGGAGTAGGGGACGAGGGCGGTTTTGCCCCGAACCTGAACGGTACCACCGATGCGCTTGATTTCATCATGACGTCTATTGAAAATGCGGGTTACAAGCCGGGTGAAGATATCATGCTGGCGCTTGATGCCGCTTCATCCGAATTTTACAAAGACGGTAAATATGTGCTCTCCGGTGAAGGCAAAACCCTGGATGCCGGTGAAATGGTCGATTATTATGTGAACCTGTGTAATAAATATCCGATCCTCAGCATCGAAGACGGCATGGACGAAGATGACTGGGAAGGCTGGAAAGCACTGACAGATGCAATCGGTGATAAAATCCAGCTTGTGGGTGATGATCTGTTTGTAACCAACCCAAAACGCCTTGCAGACGGTATCAAACAGGGGGTTGGAAACTCAATACTTGTGAAAGTGAACCAGATTGGAACTCTTACTGAAACATTTGATGCCGTCAATATGGCGCACCGCGCGCAATATACATCCGTGATGTCGCACCGTAGTGGTGAAACCGAAGACGCAACCATTGCCGATCTTGCGGTCGCGCTTAACTGTGGGCAGATCAAAACAGGATCGCTCGCACGGTCAGACAGGCTCGCCAAATATAACCAGCTTATCCGTATCGAAGAAATGCTTGGCTCCGCCGCCCATTATGCAGGCAAGGGTATTTTGCGGTAATACAGCATAAGTTTCATTTTATAGCCCGGTCATCAGATCGGGCTTTTTTTGTTCTAGTGGTATCTAACGAATCGCACCTACTACATATAGTATGTCTGCTATGTTATTGACTCTAGGCGATTCTTTTTTTTGCGAAAGTTCTTGACCCGACGAATCGGATGTGATTCTCTTTGTTAATGAGAAGCAAAAAACCGATATTTCAACGACTCAGAAAAATGACATTGCCCCTGGTGGCGATGCTCATTTCTTCGTATTTTGCCGCTCATGCGCTTAAAAGCGTTACCGCACAAAAGGTTCTGAAAGAAGAAATTGCCGCCCTTGAACAGGAACAGGAACGCATAAGAGCGGTACGTGAAGGCCTTGATCTGCATGTTGGATTGCTTTCCAAAGATCACGTTGATCCAGATTATCTGGAGGAACTTGTCAGAAAAAATCTTGGCTTTACTCATCCGGATGAAATCGTTATTCCCGACAAAAAATAGCATTAAAAAGTTATAATGTTTCAAAAATGCTTTGTTTTCATGTTGTTAGAGCATGTTTTTTTGTGTGTCGAAAAATTAACTATTTTAACAAATTAACCTAAAATTGGTTAATTAAAAAAAAGTGTTGTATTTCAATAACTTTTGTTCATTATATTAGTATGTTTAAGGGACATTCTGTATCCCGATTCAGGATTTTGGTGATAGATATAGCGTCACGAAATCCTGCCGGACTAACATAAACAAGAATAAGAGTGAGGATTATGGCTAAAAAACCAGCACCCCGCAAGGCAAAAAGCGGGAAACCCGCCGCACGCCGCAAGGCAGTCAAGAAAGCAGCACCCGCTGCATCCAATGATGATCTAATTAAATATTATAAAGATATGCTGATGATGCGCCGCTTTGAAGAAAAAGCAGGCCAAATGTACGGCATGGGCCTTATTGGTGGTTTCTGCCACCTTTATATCGGGCAGGAAGCCGTGGTTACCGGTATTCAGGCTGCCCTTAAAGAAGGCGACAGCATTATTACGAGTTACCGTGATCACGCCCATATGCTCGCCTGTGATATTGACCCGAAAGTGATCCTTGCGGAGCTTACCGGACGGGAAACCGGAATTTCCAAAGGTAAAGGCGGCTCCATGCATATGTTCAGTATTGAGCATGGCTTTTACGGTGGCCACGGGATCGTGGCGGCACAGGTGCCGATCGGTGCGGGCCTTGCCTTTGCGCACAAATACCGTGGCAATGATAATGTTGCGGTAACTTATTTCGGTGATGGTGCGGTGAACCAGGGACAGGTTTATGAAAGCTTTAATATGGCGCGTCTTTGGAACCTGCCGGTTATTTTTGTGATCGAAAATAACCAGTATGCCATGGGGACATCGCTTGCACGGGCATCGTCTGAAATTGAACTTTTCCGCCGCGGTGAAAGTTTTAAAATTGAAGGCGAAGCTGTGGATGGTATGGATGTACTGGCTGTGCGCGAGGCTGCGGAACGTGCCGTTGCCAAATGTCGCGCCGGTGAAGGACCAGTGCTTCTTGAAATGAAAACATACCGTTATCGTG
>JAUILB010000044.1 GCA_030432815.1 Alphaproteobacteria bacterium
GTCGTTTATCCAAATGGTGTTGCAAGACCGATTAGTTTGGCATCCTGGGGCGGCGACAGAAATTTGAGCATCCCGCCAGGATCAGCAATAGTCGTTCCAACAGATCTTAGTCCTTATGATAATCTGACTCTAATTAGTGAGATTGGCGATATTTTCAGAAATTTAGCAGTTTCAGCAGCATCGATCGCCGTACTTGTCAGGAACTAATGATTATTTGGGCATAATAAGGGGCTTATTTTATGAATTATATTAAGTATGCCCTGTGCCCGGTATTTTTATTTGCACCACATCTTACAAAAGCACAGACATTTTCCTACGATGCTGAAAAAGAGGTTGGTACCGTTGGTTCATTTGGCGGTGTCGGCCTGATTGAAATGAGAAATGCGCGCTTTTCAGAAGACGGGCGGTTATCTGTTGGAATAGGCCATTTGGACAATGCACAGAATTATTATACATCCTGGCAGGCAACACCGTGGCTTGAAACAACCCTTAGATTTAACGATCATAATAGTGAAGTAGACGGCGTAGATAAAGCAGTTGATATAAAATTTCGTATAAAAGAAGAAACGAAATATTGGCCTGCTATTGCTTTGGGATTGCAAGATTTGCTAGGTGATGGCGTCTATAGTGGCGAATATGTAGTAGCAAGCAAGAAAATTAATGATTTTGATTTTTCACTGGGATTCGGTTTTGGCAGTCTGGCGGAAAGGTCAAAACTATATAATGTTTCGAGAGTTTTTGGTGACAGTTTCCGGGAAAGAGATTTTAATAATCCGGGCTCTGAAAAATTCCGGTTTGGAGATTATTTTTCAGGCGAAAAAATGGGCTTTTTTTGGGGATTTGAATATAAAACACCTGTAAAAGGTTTGACCACGAAAATTGAGTATTCAACATTTGATAAATCTACCATCGCGAAATTTACAGATTATGAGAGCAAGACTGCATTCAACTTTGGTGTAAATTATAAGGCAAATGACTGGCTTGAGGTCGGAGCAGCTCTTCATCATGGCAATAGGCTTGGGCTTCATATAACGGCCAAGCAAAATTTACATCGTGCTAAGAAATTAAATATTGCAGATGTTCCAGAAGTCGATGCCATTCGTATACGCGAACTTAAAAACCGCGCTTTATCAGCGCAGGATTACAAAGATAACACCGATCCTGATATAATTTTTGATCGATTAGATCGGATGGGATATTTGGTGATGGAAATGTCATTGGAACAGGGGCATATCAGATTAACGCTAGTGCCTGACGAGGATGTGATTGCTGGTAAAATGGTAGTTCTTGGAGCAGTGTTACAATCATATGAAATGGTTTCAATCAAATTTACAGATGCGGTTGTACATGCCTCACGAAATGATCTTGCCGGCGTTGAGGCAAAAAAAGCCTTTTTAGATAGTAGCTATTATGCCGTTGAGCAGGATATCAATTCTATTCCGGATCAAAGTGCTGTTATTGAAAGAAAAATATTTGACATAATGAAGGCAAGGGAATTATCACCTTCGGCAGTTCACATTGAAAATGATGAAATTATCATTGAAAAGAATGTTGGACCTTTCATCGATATTCCTAAAAATGTTGGTCGCACGTCACGTATATTAACAAATTATGCTCCAGATAATATTGAACGGTTTAAAGTTATTTCAAAAGAAGATAGCGTTGCTGTTTCTGAAGTATCAGTACTACGGCAGGATATTGAAAAAAGTGCGGAATTTAACTCAAGCCCAGAAGAAATACTTGCAAATACTATCATAGAAGAGCCGACTACCAAATTAGGTGATGAAACAAGATATGAAAAATTTCCACGATTTGAATACGGTGTTCTTCCTGATGTTCAGACACATTTTGGATCCGAAAAAGATGACCATTTTAAAGGGGACCTTAATCTAAAAATATTCGGTAGAGCAAATATCACAGAAGATTTGAAAATAAATGCTGAGCTAAAACAACATATAATAGGAAACCTTGATACTATAGTGCCTTCAACTAATCCAGATGTTGCTCATGTGCGTAGCGACATAGGCCGATATGCGGCGGAAGGTAAAACCAGTATTCAACGTTTAACTTTAGAACATATTTCAAACCCGTCTAAGAGTATTTTTACGAGGGTGACAGGGGGGTATCTGGAAAGCATGTATGCTGGCATAAGTGGTGAAATTCTATATCGGCCATATGGAGGAAGCCTGGCTGCTGGATTGGATGTAAGTGCGGTTAAACAACGTGATTATGAGCAATTATTTAGCACGCGTGCATATGAAACCGTTACGGGCCATTTAAGCCTCTATTACGTAAATAAAAAATATGATATTACAACCAAAGTAAGTGTTGGCCGTTATTTGGCAAAGGACTGGGGCTCTACATTTGATATATCCCGACAATTTAATAATGGCATTCAGATAGGTGCATGGGCAACATTCACCAATATGTCCGATAGCGATTTTGGTCGGGGTAATTTTGATAAAGGTATATATATAACGGTGCCATTCGAATTTTTCTGGTACAGACAGTCTCGAGAAAAGATGCGTTTCAGGTTCCAAAGACTAGGTAAAAACGGAGGGCAGAAAATTGAACCTGCAACAAATTTATATGATTTATTATCGCCAGGTCAGCCTTATAAATTAAGGCGTTCATGGGGTAATATACTTGACTGATCATAGTTTATATCAAAAGCTTTGATCTTATGTTTTTTTTAATAATTTACCAGTAGTGTGTCCTGAAATTAAATTTAATAAATAAACTAAGTGGGATATTAAATGTCATCTCTTTCGTTAACATCTGAAACACCAATTGTTGTGGTTGGTTTAGGTTATGTTGGACTTCCTTTAGCTGTGGCACTAGCCAAGAAATTCAATGTTGTTGGTTTTGATATCAGTGAGAAACGTATTTCCGAACTCAAAGAAGGTTTTGACCGTACAGAAGAAATTGAACGTGAACGTCTTGAGTCCAGTTCTCTGGTGGTAACAAGTTCTGTCGAGGATATTAAAGAAGCAGGGGTATATATAGTAACTGTCCCAACCCCTGTAGATGAAAATAATAAGCCTGATCTGTATCCTGTGAGGGCGTCCTGTGAAACGCTTGGGCCGGTTATTGGAAAAAATAGTATTATCGTTTTTGAAAGCACCGTTTACCCTGGTGTTACGGAAGAACTTTGTGGCCCGATTTTAGAGGATAAATCTGGCTTGGTTTGCGGTGAAGATTTTTATCTTGGGTATTCACCTGAACGTATTAATCCCGGTGATAAAGTACATACAGTAGACAAAATAACAAAAGTTATTTCTGGACAAACACCTGAAGTGGTGGATGTACTTGAGGAACTTTATTGTGCTGTAACGAGTGGTGGTGTGTTTAAAGCATCAAGTATTCGTGTTGCGGAAGCGGCGAAAGTTATCGAAAATGCGCAACGCGATATCAACATTGGTTTTGTTAATGAAATCACGATGATATTCCAAAAATTGGGTATTTCCGTATATGATGTTTTGGAAGCAGCAGGAACAAAATGGAATTTTCTTAATTTTACGCCAGGTCTTGTGGGGGGGCATTGTATAGGTGTAGATCCATATTATCTCGCAGAGCGTGCCAAACAAATAAATCATGATCCACGGATCATTCTTTCCGGGCGGGCTATTAATGATGGTATGGCGGATTTTGTTGCGGAACGCATTTGTGCCCAACTTTCCGGTAGCGGGAAAATTCTTGTGCTTGGACTTACGTTTAAGGAAAACTGTCCTGATCTAAGAAACACAAAAGCAGTTGATCTTATTCAGGGTTTGAAAGTGCGTGGTTTTACCGTTGATGTACATGATGCTGCTGCTGACCCAGCAGAAGCCAAGGAATATTTTAATATTAATCTAAAAGGAGACTTACGCCAATTACCTGACCATTCATATGCAGCGGTTGTTGGTGTTGTTTCTCATGATGAATATAAGGATATTCCCATGGCTGAATTAGAACGGCTCCTTGAACCAGGAGGCTTGATTGCCGATATCAAAGCTATGTGGCGTGATAAAGAAAAACCGCAATATATTCGTAAATGGCAGCTATAGTAAAATGGGTCGCGATGCGGCCCTTTTATTTTGCAGCAGGAAATAATTCGTTCGATCTTCCAGTAATGTAATAAGCGAACAGCCCGATATATTCATGGATAGCCAAATCCAACATCATTAAATTTTCGGATACATTCAGATTTAAAAACCCTTGGCGTTTTAGTCTTGTAAGATAGCCAACAGGGTAAGGCTGAAAGTTGATGGATGTTTTTTGAAATGCCGCGACAGCACGTGGCATATGAAATGCACTTGTGACAAGAAACCATTTATTGGTTTCATTATATGCAATCAATTTTTCCGTTTCTATTGCATTGGTGTGGGTATTATAGCTTTCACTTTCAAATCGAATCCGACCAATATTAATCTCCGAATTTTGAAAAAAAAGTTTTGCTACATCATTTTCTGACCATGTGCCGCCATTTCGTCGAACCCCGCCACTATGAATTATCGGCAGATCAGGAAACATATTGGCCAATTTAGCAGCTTCGGTCAGTCTTTCACCATGTTCGCTAAAAGTCACCTGATTGAAAGTGCCACTTAAGGCTGGTTTTTCAGAACCTGCCAGGACGATAATTCCGCTATAGGGCCCCAACTCTGTATTATTGGTTAAATGTGAAAATCTTCCCTCCAGTGGCCAAAGAAGCCAAGTAGAAAAGTTTGTGAAACCCGCCAGAGAAAGCATAAAAACAGAACTGTAAATAAGTAGGTTTGCACCTTTTTTATATTTTGAGGAATATTGGCTAAGTTTGAATAATAGAATCCCTGCAATAAGTATAAAAATCAAGAAGTTGCTTGGTTGTAAGATAACCCATGCGGACCTTGAAATTATATTGTCCCATGCCATTTTTATTCCCTGTGGATTTTCGTTTTATACGCGGTTGATCAAGAGTAGGTTTAATGCCTGCAAAATAAAAGTAAAAAAAGTTAAAAACATTATTGCAAGTTTAATCGAAACTCACTATGTTCGCACCACCTTAAAGCAAACTGTTGACTTTTGGGGTGTAGCCAAGCGGTAAGGCATCGGGTTTTGATCCCGTGATCGCAGGTTCGATCCCTGCCACCCCAGCCAAAGTTTATATATAATTCTAATCTTATTATTTATCTGCGCCCGGTAGGGTATTCAATCAGAATTAAATCGGCAAATGTATTACTGGTACTGAGTGACCAGTCAAAGGCACCTCCATTAATGAATGTGTGTAAGCTTTCTGCATTTTCACACAAGGTTACCTGTGTTCTTGCTTCTGGGTCCCAATTGGAGAAGTCATTGCGAGCGACTGCAATTCCGTTGTTCCAGATTAAAGTGGAAGTTTCGCAGTCATATTCTAAGCCAATCCACGTGTTTTCATTAAAAATAAAATTTCTCACAATAAACATATGTGTTTCCGGCCTGGATATTACAGCAAGACGGCCCGGTGTACCATTATGACTATAAAGTGTGGCTTCATATTGAGCTTCCGGCCATGTTTTAGGGCTCACGCGCACAAGTTCAAAATAACTTTGTGTTGCGGAATTATAATAGGGTCCAGCCGTAAATGCACCATCATCGCTTGGGCTCCTGCGGCTTGTGTCAGCGGGACTTGCAACCATTGGAAAAAAAATAATCAAAATTAATGAAACCTGTATTATATTCTTCATTCTAATTTCTTTCGATTGCGAGTTATTTGCTCTGGAGAATTAGGTCGTTGAACGTTACCTAATATACATTATCCAAGTAACTCTTTAATTATATCCCTAATACGCTCAGATGTTTTGCCGTCCCATTTTTCGGGCTTCTTACCATGAACCCAATTCCCTGAAAGAACCTCATCAACCTTATTGGAAAGTTCATTTGGTTTTACAAGCCGATTGGTTCCTTCAGTAACTGTTATTGGGCGTTCCGTATTCTCGCGTAATGTAAGACATGGAATATCAAGATAAGTGCTTTCTTCCTGAATTCCGCCAGAATCGGTAATAATTAGTTTTGCCGATTTCACTAAACTCATGAACGGAACATAGCTTATCGGTTCAATCAAAATTAAGTTTTTATGTGAATTCAATTTATCCCACATATTATTTTTTTTCAAATTATTGCGGGTTCTTGGATGAACCGCAAAAATTAATTTTATTTTGTTTGAATTTTCCACGAGCCCATCCATAAGAATTTTTAAGAGTTCCGGATCATCCACATTGGAGGGGCGGTGAAGTGTGACTACACCATATTCCTGCCCTTCAAGTCCATATTTTGCAGGTGCGTTTTCTGTATGAATTTTAGCAGATAGAAGTTCATAACTGTCCATCATAATGTTTCCGACACGGATTATACGATTATCAGGATGGCCTTCTTTCTTTAAATTTTCATCAGCGTCCGGGGAAGGGGTCCAAAGGTAATCGCAAATGGCATCTGTAACCAACCGGTTTATTTCTTCTGGCATCAGCCGATCACCGCTTCTGAGGCCAGCTTCCAGATGTGCTACTTTTATATGGAGTTTCGCAGCAACCATTGCACATGCAGCAGTTGAATTTACATCACCGACAACGATCAGCAAATCCGGCCTTTCCACATTAAGGCAAATATTCTCATAAGCCATCATAACTTTGCCAACCTGCTCCGCATGTGTTCCACCACCAACACCCAGATGAAAATGTGGTTCAGGCAGCATCAGATCAGAAAATATATCATCAGACATATTGGCATCATAATGCTGTCCTGTATGGATTATACTTGCTTTGCACCAATCCTGATTTGAAAGGGCATGATATAGCGGTGCTATTTTCATGAAGTTTGGGCGGGCAGCTGCAATTAGATGAATGTTATGTGGCATTCTTTTTCCTTTTTTATTTTGCATGGCAGCTTCTCATCAACTCAGTAGGCCACACATATTAATCTTTATACTTATTATCAGTTATTTTTATTGTACATGTTTTTATGAAAGTGATTCTATTTATAAGCCAGGCTGATAAATAAAATACTAAGCACTAAAAAATAAATTGAACTGCTAAAGTTTCATTTAATTAAGGTTTTTAAACTTTCTATACACAAATTTGTACATTTGGAAAAAAATATGATATATTATTTCCAGTGAGTAATAGTAATGCAAGTATGTGAGTTTTTATCATCTGACCCTGAGTTTTCATTCTTATAATATTGTTAGAGATTTGAATAGCATGCCGCGCGAGTAATGTTGAGTATTATGCGGGTTTTGATCAAAATAACGTTTTTAATTAATAAGCTTTGATTGGCATTCTTAGGGTGTCGACAAGGTTTTTTTTGTGCCCGGTAAATATTTAACAAAATGTATTTATATATGTGATTCGATGAAAAGTGAGACATTTTTAAAAATATTCGCAATGATTTTTGAAAAATTTATAAAGATTTAAGAAAGTTAGATTAAGACTGTGTGTAATACCCAAGCTCAAATAATATGAGTTTTATATTAAAAAAATAAAGAAGGAATATAATCGTGCAAAGCCTTTTGGAAAATATAAATGAAGTGGCAGCAAAATTTGCCAAACTTTTTACAGTTGTATGCGTAGCCGTTCTAGCAGGATGTGGCGGTGGCCGTGATGGTCAATTACCATCTGCTCAGTTTGTGTCACCGAATGAGGGCCCTGGACCACAGTATGTTGTAGGTCCGCTGGATACTCTCGAAATATTTGTCTGGAGGCAGGTTGAATTGTCTAGGTCTGTGACAGTGCGTCCGGACGGTCGGTTTTCAATGCCGCTTATTGATGATATAGCAGCAACTGGTAAAACACCTACCCAGTTGGCGCGTGACATTGAAGAGCAGCTTGTCAATTATGTTCAAAGTCCTATTGTGACGGTAATTGTGGGCGGCTTTACAGGTCCTTTTGCACAACAGGTTCGTGTTGTGGGTTCTGCAGCAGCGCCAGCCGCGATTCCTTACAGAGCCAATATGACATTGCTTGACGTTATGATTTCAGTTGGCGGACTTACAGAGTTTGCTGCCGGGAACTCGTCAACATTGGCACGTATCGAAAACGGGGTACAAAGAGAATATACAGTGCGTCTCGATGATCTTTTAAGGGACGGAGATGTAACAGCAAATGTGAAGATTGAACCAGGAGACGTAATTATTGTCCCTGAGAGCTTCTTCTAAGTCTGTATAATTATTTACTCCCGGCCTTTATTGGGCCGGGATGTGAGGAAAGTGGAGTAAGTTTATTCTTGGTATTTGAATTGATCTTATAAGATCTGACATTACAAAGAATTGATTTGTTGAAATGAAATTTTGTTTGAAAGAATAATAAAATGAATGAAGTTTATACTCAGTTTATATCAATTTTATACGGCATATGGCGTAACAGAAAAGTTGCTCTTGCTGTAGCGTGGGGTGTGTCTATCCTTGGATGGCTATATATTTCGCAAATTCCTAACACGTATGAATCAAAAACACGATTGCATTTTGATGCTGATACAGTGTTGTCACCACTAATGTCGGATCTGACTGTAAACAGTGATATTTACAATCGAATTCTGTCACTTCGGGAAACATTGTTAAGTTTGGAAAATGTTGAAAACACGATCAGAAATACCAATATCAAAAATATAATAAGCCCAAACCGTGAGCTTACCCAGGAAGATATGGCATTTTGGGTTAGTGAAATTTCAGGTGATTTTCTTATTGAACCGGAATCAACTACATTGTTCAGCATGTCTTACTCACATGAAAACCCCACTATTGCATATGGTGTTGTTCAAGGGTTTCTTGATGCCTTTATGGGCGGTCAATTTATTGACAGTTCACAGGAGCTAACAGGTGCACTCGCATTCATTGAACGCCAACTCGTGGATCAGGAAGCCAAACTTGAGGCCGCTGAAAAAAGAAGATCTGAATTTGTTCAGGCAAATATGAATTTTCTGTCATCGACCGGTCAAACTTATTTTGAACAGCTAAGTGCTGCCAGAGAAGAAGTAGCTACGGTTCAGTTGGAAATTGAAGAGCTTGAAAGTCAGAGACAGCAAATTATCAATTATCGTGATGAGTTGCCCCCTTTTGTGGCTGCATATGGCGTAGGACCTATAACAGGTGCACAGCGTGTTACTATTGAAACACGTATCGCATCAATGGTAACTCAGTTGGATGAGCTATATGTTTCCGGTAAAAAGGATCAGCATCCTGATGTCGTGATTATTAAGGATCAAATCAGGGCACTGGAAGAGCAATTGGCTGCAGAGAAACAAGAGTTGAACAGAGCTATGACTGAAGGTGATACTTCGGCTCTATCCAATATGGATGGTTTAAGACCAAACCCATTATTTGATCAGCTCAGCATTAGACTCGTTGATGCTGAAAGTGAAATTGCAAGACTGGAAGCCCGTAAAATGCAAAGGGAAGCAGTTGTAAATAATCTGCTTTCTTTATCACAGCGCGTGCCTGAAGTAGAAGCTGAAGAAGCTCGCCTAAATCGCGATTATGAGATTCTTCTGGAAAATTATAATGTTCTACTTACAAAACGTGAAGAAGCAAGAATGACACAAGTTCTAGGTGATACTTCACAAGGTATTGATTACAGCCTTCTTGAGCCACCAGTAATGCCAACTAGCCCTGCTAGCCCAAATCGCCTTTTCCTGATTGTGCTTAGTATGTTTGTTGGAATTATTGCCGGTTGCGGTGTTGCATTCATAATGAACCAGTTCCATAACACTTTTTCTTCCGAGCAACGTCTGCGTGATGTGTTTAATCTACCGGTACTTGGAAGTGTATCTGCTATCCTTTCAAAGCAGGACGAAGCGCTTCGTAAGCGCAATCTGATTGCTTCGTCAGCAATGTTTGGGGGCTTATTCGTGGCTAGTTTGTTTGTTTACATAATTCTGGAACAAATGAATTCTAGTATAGTTTAATTAATAGGGAAGATTTGAATATGAACGTAACAGAAAAAAATCAAAGAACGAAGGAGAGCCTCGTTGAGCGCGCTGCAAGGAAACTTGCAGAAAGCAAGCAGGCACCTGATATTCAATCCCAGACCAAGGCGGCAAATGGTGAATTGGTAGAGCCAGTGAGCTATAAGTCGTCAGAAAACAAAACTGACGCTCCAAAAGCCAAAGAAGCCAATGAAACTGTTGAAGTACAGGCGGCGTCTGAGGGTAGCGTGGCTGCGGATGAACAAAAAGTCGTTAAAACGGAAAGTTCACTTAAAGAAGTAACTAAAACTATCCGCATTGACGAAGATCGTCTGAATGAAAGAAACATTCTCACACTTAATAATGATAATGTACTCGTTGCGGAGGAATTCCGTCTTATCAAGCGTAGCCTTTTAATTAACGCTTTCACTAGCGGTGAAAAAGCTATTGAAAACGGTAATATTATTATGGTTACAAGTTCGCAACCGAACGAAGGTAAAACATATTGTGCACTTAGTCTTGCCCTTAGTATGGCTAAGGAAAAAGACCTCAATGTGCTTCTGGTTGATGCGGATGTGGCCAAGCCGGATGTTATGAACACCGTTGGTGTTAAGGGCGGCAAAGGTCTGATTGATGTAATCGGTGACGATAGTATTGATCTGGCTGATTGTATTCTTAAAACGGATATCAAAAACCTTAGCATCCTGCCGGCAGGTAAGAAGCACTCATTTACAACTGAGTTACTTGCGTCAGAAAAAATGGGTAAAATGATAGATGAGATTGCACAACGTTATTCTGACCGTGTAATAGTTATTGACAGTCCACCTGTATTGGCTAGCAGTGCATCGTCAGTACTAGCGATGCATGTCGGACAAATTCTTTTCGTAATTGAAGCTGACCGTACATCTGAAGAAGAAGTAAAAGAAGCGTTGCAACTTATCAAGAATTGTCAGAATATCAATTTGATCTTGAATAAAGCTCAGATTCATGTTGGTAATAAGAGATTTGGTTCCTATTATGGTTATGGCTATAATCAATAGTCATAACCCATAAAAAAAATAATAAGAAACTGTCAGGACACTATAAAAATGATAAATAACGTCGGAACAGCCATACTAATATCGGCTCTGGGAGCTATGGGTAGTGCGGCTGCTGCTTATGGGCAGGTTGTACCCGTTGATATTGGTGCACAGCAAGGAACAGTAGAAGGAGGATTTATAATTACTCCTTCGATCAATATTACTGAAACGTGGACTGACGATGTTGATCTTGATACATCGATTCCCCAAAGTGATTTTGTAACTACTACGACCCTTGGCGTTAATGCATTATCCGATGGTCCGAGATTTGATTTAAATCTGAATTACGCATTGACACATTTGTTCTATCCAAGCCTTCAAGGGGATGACCGAGATGAATTCCGACATAATTTACAAGCTAATTCGGCAACCGAGCTTATTGAAGACCTTTTCTTTCTTGATACGGCAGCTGGTATAAATCAGCAATTCGTGGATCGGAGGGGATCTTTTTCGACTGTGGATGTCGCAAGATCAGATAATAGGGCAACAGTAAGTATATTGTCAGCTAACCCGTATTTTTTGAACCGTGTCGATGGAAATTTTGCTACTCTCAGAACTGGCTATACCTATAACTATGTTAATATATCAAACAACGTTACATTTGATGGTATCAATCTGGGTAATAATACCAGTGAGTTTCATGAAGCGGCCATGAATCTGGATAGCGGTACCCGTTTTACCCGGTTTATTTGGGGGTGGGAAGCATTATACAGGCATCAAAAACTTGATCAGATAGATGATCTCAATGTGCAGGGAGATAATCTGAATGTGTATGAAACTTCACTCAATGGGGAATATCAAATCAGTCGCTATATTGCAGCAATTGGTCGAATTGGTTGGCAAAAGCGTGATGGGATTGGTGATTTTAATCAATTTGATGGTATAATCTGGAACGTTGGTGGGCGTTTGACGCCTGGTCCACGAACAGTTATTCAGGTGACCTACGGTAAAGAGTTTTTTGGAAATATATGGGACGCATCAGCCTCATATCAAATAACACCAAATATGTTGTTTACCGCAACTTATAATGAGCAATATCAGACTTTTGCACAAAATGCGCTTGATAATGCCGGTGGTGGCGGAGCGATTGATGATCAATTTCTGATTACTCAGGAATTTGCAAGATTTAGACAGTATAATGCTTCCCTGACTGGAACACGGGGCCGTTCCACCATTACGATTAACTTTGGTCATGAGGAAGCAGTTTCTGGTAACGCTATCACAACATATGATCGTAATTCAGTAGGGGTTATTTGGGATCGGCAACTTAATTCAAGATTAACAATGTCCGTTAACGGATCATTCTTTGAAGATAAATTTCAGGATGCCGTGCAGAGTGATATCTTCTTTAGTGGCGGTATCAGGTTTGATTACTTGCTATCAAGCAGCCTTTCTGCAAATGTTGAATATATCCATTCGCAGCGCGAACAGCAATTTTTCAACTTTATTCCGCGTAAATCAAATTTCATAAGCGTCGGCATTGGGTATGTATTCTAGGAATTAAGATGTATTCTGAATTTTATAAACTTACCGGTAAACCGTTTCAGTTAACACCTGATCCTAACTTTTATTTTGATAGTAGTACCCACCATAAGGCGATGGCGTATTTATCGTATGGTATAAGCCAGGGTGAAGGGTTTATTATTATTACAGGTGAAATTGGATCAGGAAAAACCACTCTTGTCGGGCGTTTGTTGCAAAGTCTTGATCCTGCAGAATTTGTCACAGCAAAAATTGTTACATCACAGCTCGATGCAGATAATATTCTCAAAATGGTAGCTGCAGCATTTGGTATTAATATTAATGTTGCTGATAAAGCGATCATAATAACTGAAATTGAAAAATTTCTACGCAGTAATAACCGCCAAGGCAAAACCACTCTTCTCTTGATTGATGAAGCGCAGAATTTAACTACACAGGCTCTTGAAGAGCTTCGTATGCTTTCCAATTTTCAGGAAGGTAATAAAGCACTTCTTCAAAGTTTCCTTGTTGGTCAGCCAGAATTCAGGGATAAGTGGGCGTTTGACCCGGCCCTTGAACAACTTAGACAACGTGTTATCGCAACGCATCATCTTTCCCCAATGACGGCTGATGAAACCAAGGAATATATTGAACACCGGTTAACGCTGGTTGATTGGAAAGGTAATCCGGAATTTTCGGATGATGGCCATGCGGAAATATATAAATATTCAGGTGGTGTTCCAAGAAAACTGAATACACTTTGTACAAGGTTACTACTTTTTGGTGCTATTGAGGAGCTAGAGGTTATCACAGGCGAAGTGGTAAAAGAAGTGCTGTCAGACATGGAAGAAGATAATTATGCTGCAGCAGCGAGCTCTAAAATGCGTCAGGACAGTGTTAGTCCTAAGAAAGGGCCAAATGGGACTGCTGCCAATTCCAATGATGAACAAGTAATAACAGTTTCCGAAGAAGCAATTGAAGAAGCAAAAGAGGCCGGACTTACAGCATCAGCCGAGCTTATCAAATTACGGAAACGAATTGTAAGATTGGAAAAAAATATAAAAATCCATGATAAAACTATCAAAGGTACCATCGATATCATGGAAGATTTGTTGAACGCATAGAAAAGGATAACTTAAAGCCATGAGCTTAACTGCGTCTCAACAAGCTGATTTTAAAGATATTTCTAATACTCGACCAATCATCAATGCTT
>JAUILB010000383.1 GCA_030432815.1 Alphaproteobacteria bacterium
AGGGCTTCTTCGGCAGCGATTCCCTCATTTTATGTAATTCAAGTTCAACAGGGGAATCACTTCAAGCAGTTAAACCAAGTAATAAAGGACCGAAAACAGCTTAAAATGACGTAAATTATTCGGTTCACTAAATGATTTGATGTTTGTTCTGTCACTACCTGTTTGAGTGTCACTGGAAACACACTTGCTTATTCATGGGGATAACGTTTAAATAAGGTGGACTTTGCAATTTTTAGACATCGTTTCTAGCTATGCTGGCGAATATGTATTTTGCTTCATTTAAAAGTGACTAATAATGGACAATAATTATAACTTTTACCAATCGGTTACCCGTTTAATCCAAAAAAACCAATTAACACGCGCAATAAAAGAACTTACCGAATTTCTTGATGGTGTACCTGATGATGAAACTGCACTTTCTCTGTTAAGTAGTGCCTATATGCGAAATGGTGACAGTGATAAAGCAATTGAAATAAGCAAAATGGCAACGATAAAACACTCGAATTCTTTTGCTACACATGCAGACCTTGGTTTTTTATCAATGAAACTAGGGGATGACAAACAGGCAATTTCGTCATTTGAAAAAGCAGTTAATTTAAATAAAAATCTTTATCCGGCCTGGGCATTTTTGGAAAAATTATATTTTGATAACGAGCAATATCAGCAAGCTATAAAAGCTGCAGAGGAAGCAGAAAAAAATGACCCTTATGATGGTGAATACCGTAAAATGCAGCAGGCCATGAGGGAAGGAAATATTGCAAAGGCGGAACAAATAGCCCGATCTATGCTTCAAAAACAGGCGGGCCATCCCAGAGCCGGTTTTATGCTCGCATATATCGCCAGCACGGTTGAGGCACACGAACAGCGTGCCGAAATATTAAGCCATTGTCTGGCTTATCATCCCGCCAATCAGATTTTAAGAAAAGAACTCATCAAATCCCTTGAGGAGCTTGGCGAGTATAAACAAGCCCTTCAGGAGGCTAAAACATTAGTAACGACTGAACAAAGTTACATTAATTACTGGGTTTTAAGCCGCGTTTACGGCCATCTTGCCGACCATGAAAGTGCACTTGAAACGGCCGAAAAGGCAAGTGAATTGGTCAGTGATAATGATGAAGAAAGAGGTAAAGTAGATCTCCTTCGTGGCCACGCGCTAAAGATACTGGGTAGACGGAAAGAAAGTGAAGAAGCTTATCAATCTTGTATTAAAAACACACCAGACAATGGTGCGGGTTGGTGGGGACTTGCTGATTTGAAAAATTACAAATTTTCTGATGATGACAAAGATGTAATGGAAAAATTAGCTGATAATGAAAGTGCTGAAATGGCCCAAAGGTGTCAGGCTGCGTTCGCACTTGCCAAAGCTTATGAGAATGATAAACAAAGCAAAAAGGCGTTTGAATGGTATAGAAGAGCAAACGATTTACGGCCTGATGTAGAATTTGATACAGAAAAAAATAAGGGATTTGCTGAAAAGCTGTGTTCAGTATTTAATCATAATATGCTTAAAACCATAGCGAAACCCTCACATAAGGGCCCAATCCCGATTTTTATTGTTGGCATGCCTAGAGCGGGGTCAACGTTGGTGGAACAAATACTGTCTAGTCATAGTCAGATTGAAGGGACTATGGAACTTCCCACACTACCTAAACTAGAGCGTACAATAAAAATATTTGGCGGTAAGAAATTCCAGAAACATTATCCGGAAAGTTTGCAGTATTTTTCGGCTGACGAGCTATCAAAATTTGGGGATTCTTATCTCGAAAGGACCAGCATCTATAGAACCGACAAATCTTATTTTATTGATAAACTACCGCCAAATTTTGAAAAAGTAGGTTTAATCCACAAGATTATGCCGCAAGCTATCATAATTGATGCGCGCCGCCACCCGATGGATTGTGGTTATAGCGCTTACAAGCAACATTTTGCGGC
Source organism: Alphaproteobacteria bacterium (assembly GCA_030432815.1). Taxonomy (GTDB): domain Bacteria; phylum Pseudomonadota; class Alphaproteobacteria; order Sphingomonadales; family Emcibacteraceae; genus Pseudemcibacter. The sequence continues at coordinate 1,933 of JAUILB010000383.1, forward strand.
CGGGCATGAATATAGCTATGATCTTGAAAATATTGGCCATTATTATAATGATTATCTTTCAATTATGGATCATTGGGATGAAGTGCTGCCTGGAAAAGTGCTTTGTGTACAATATGAAGATGTTGTCCATAAAACAGAAGAAATGGTCAGAAAAATACTGGATCATATTGGTGTGAAATTTGAATCTGATTGCCTTCGTTTCTTTGAAAACAAGCGTGCCGTCAGAACCGCAAGCAGTGAACAGGTGCGCCAGCCAATTTATACAAAGGGTATTGGTCAATGGAAGCCTGTTGAAAAGGAATTAGCGCCGCTCATTAAAAGTCTGGGCCCAAAAACACTGGCGAGATTTAAACAATATCTACCCAAGGACCAGGGATGACGTAGATGACAGTAAAAACAAAAAGTATAATTTCACTGTTGATAATGATAGCTGTGCCTGCATGTTCTCAGCAGGATCCGCTAGAAGCGAAAATTTCAGCAAAAATGGCGCAGTATGAAACTGCGAGAGCATTGATGATTGAACGAAATTATCTTTCGAGCAACCCGATAGAACGGGAAGAATGGGAACTGTTATTCATAACTGACAC
>JAUILB010000384.1 GCA_030432815.1 Alphaproteobacteria bacterium
CTTTTTTAATTCCCCACGTGGAAGGATGCTGCTTTGCGCATTGCTGGTTTACATGCTGGTAAGCGATATATACGTAATCAACGACGTCACTCAAAGATTCGTACCGACATATTAAATATTTAGATTATAATTTTTAGAAATAAGAAACAGGCTAGGTCTTGGGGGAAAACCTAGCCTGCCAGAATAATGGAATTCCCATTCCACTATCAAACCTTGAATCCCGCCATTGAAAATAATTTATCAATTTTTAAATATTTGCTCCTCTTAAGCTGTTTTTATTTTTGTAAAGTAAGCTGAAGTAATATTTAATTGATCACTATCTTATCAGACACTGATCCCCTATTTTTCTATAGGGTCTGCTGCATTCCCAATCATTGCCCCTGTAATCAAGATGAGCATTTTCAGGTAGTTCAATAATAACGCATTGATTGTTACCGTTGGTTTTGTAACCTCTTTCACACGCCCATCCAGTTCCACGCCCCTTATCATTAAGAAAAGCATTTAGGGGAACCTCAATAGCATCGCAGCGGCCATCTACTTCCCTGTATCCACGCTCACAAAGCCACCCATTGCCAAGAACAGAATTGCTTAAATATCCGTTCTCGGGCACCAGGATTTTTATACATGAGATACCGTCAGATCTGTAACCCCTGTTACATCTCCAACCAGAATCATAAACATCGTGATCCAGATAACCATTCTCAGGCACATTTATCTTTTGGCACTCACCTCCAAGTTCCTGATATCCACGATTACAAGACCAACCTTTCCCATATTTTGAAGGCTCTAGATAGGCGTTCTGCGGAACTTCAATAGCAACGCATGCCCCTGCTTGTTCTCTATAACCATGTATACATTCCCAACCCAAGTTAAAAGATGAATTTGTCAAATAGGCGTAATCCGGCACTTGTATTTTCTCACACCTGTCTCCTATTCTTTCATAACCAGCTAAACAGCTCCATCCACTACCATATGCATTTCGTTCAGCATTTTCAGGTAGATTTATTACAGTTTCCTGTGCCTTAAGTAACTGTCCGTAATTAAACAACAAGAAAGTCATTGCTAACGAAATGAGTAATATTTTGTAATTTTGTTTTAGAGACATCAATATGCCTTTCAGCAACCCTGATAAGGTTATTAGTGACTTAGTTGTCAGCCCTATAGAAGTGAGTTAAGGACGGATTAAGAAATTAACCCGTCCTCATTAAAATTAATCAGATGAAAATTAGATTAAGCGGCTTCTTTAATATTACAAGCTGCCTGTTTTCCTTTATTTTCTTCTATTTCAAACTCGATTTTTTGACCTTCACTTAATGTGGATAGACCAGATTGCTCAACAGCACTGATATGCACAAAAACATCTGTGCTGCCGTTATCTGTTTCTATAAATCCATATCCCTTTGAAGGGTTAAACCATTTTACTGTTCCTGTAGCCATAATATATTCCTTTCGTTCTACATTTGAGTGTTTAGTTATTCAGGTTGCTAGCATACCTAACGGTTTGCTAATATTATTTTATTTTTCTCCTAGCATTCTAAGTAAGCCATCCTTCGGCTTTCCATGATTGGTTGTTTGCGTACGACAAGTAGTTTTTTTACTCATTCTAGGAGATCTTATATTTTTGTTCTTAGTGTCAGCAGGGTTGTTATTTGCGGCACTGAACAATCTTTGCCCCGTAAGTTTTTCTATATCTTTCAACAACTTAATTTCAGAGCTGTCACAAAGAGAGATTGCAACACCACTTTTTCCTGCTCGTGCCGTACGGCCAATCCTGTGTATATAGGTTTCAGCCACATTTGGTAATTCAAAATTGATGACGTGTGATACATCATTGATGTCAATGCCACGCGCTGCAATATCTGTCGCAACTAGAATTCTTGTTTTACCTGCACGGAAGCTTGAAAGGGCTTTTTCGCGTTGTGTTTGACTTTTATTACCATGAATAGCAAGAGCATTTAAACCTGCCTTATCAAGGTAGGTTGCAATTTTATTGGCGCCATGTTTTGTACGGGAAAACACAACAGCTCTTGTAATTTCGTTGCTCTTTAAAATATCCGTTAATACTTTCTTTTTGTCTGCCTTATCGACACGTTGTACCAACTGTTTAATACTTTCTATCGGCCTTGAAGCGGGCGCGACTGAAATCTCCTTAGGTTTATACATAAAATCTTTGGCGAGGGCCCTGATCTGCGCTGGCATTGTTGCCGACATAAGGATGGTCTGTCTTTTCCGCGGTAATTTATTCATGATTTTTCGAATAGACGGAAGGAAACCCATATCCATCATCTGGTCTGCCTCATCGGCGATAACTTGAAATGTCTGATCAAGCCGGATTGCACCAGAATTCATGAGATCCAGTAACCTGCCCGGTGTTGCAACAATTATATCAACACCCAAGGCACAGGCTTTTATTTGCGGGCCCGGTTTAACGCCGCCAACAATTACCAGCGAGGATGCACTAACATATTTGCCGTAGGTTTTAATGCTGTCCACAATTTGTGAGGCAAGTTCACGG
>JAUILB010000385.1 GCA_030432815.1 Alphaproteobacteria bacterium
AAAATCAACGTCGTGCTGCTTAAAGATGTCAATGATAATGAGTTAGATGATTATCTTGCTTATGTTAAAAATATGCCTGTCAGCGTACGTTATATTGAATTAATGCAAACGGGCGACAATCTGACTTATTTCAAAAAGTATCACAGATCAGCGGATTATATTAAAGATCAACTTATAGAGAGAGGCTGGATTGAAAATATTCGCGCAATTGGAGCAGGGCCTGCTGTAAATTTCACACATTCCGACTATAAAGGCTCAATCGGATTAATAGCGCCTTATTCAAAAGATTTCTGTACAAACTGCAACAGGCTCCGTGTTACTTCAACAGGAGATCTTCGACTTTGTCTGTTTGGAAATGTCGGCATTCCACTTCGTCATTTACTGCAGGATGATAATCAGAAAGAACAGCTTAAAACGGCTATCGCCAAACAACTTGATTACAAAGCATCTTCACATTTTCTGGCAGACGGCAATACAGGCATCATGACAAATCTTTCCTCAACCGGGGGGTAGTATGAAACTTCGTCTGGAAACAAACAAGACCAGCATACGTCTAAGTAAATCGGAATTTGAACAGTTATTAAACATTGGCAACCTTCTATGCAGCACAGAATTTCCCAATGGTGAAACATTGTCAATCAATGTCACTTTGGGTCAAGAAAAAGGCCTGGTCTATAACCACAATCATCTTGATATTGAATTGCCAATCCATCAAATAAAGGAACATAAGCCTAATAAGGCTGGAATATCATTTTATTTTCAACTTGATAATGAAGCCAACCATCAATTAATTTTTGAAGTTGATATTAAAAAACCGCGCTTAGAATCTTCACATTCATTGGGATTATAATAAACAGAAATTTATTCTTTTATTTTAATTCAAAATCGCTATTTTACAGAACTTATTTGAATAATGGCTAAGCCGAAATATTCCTTATCTATATGATAGGATAGACATGCTTAGGATTTTTGTGGATATTAATAAAGAGAATTTGCAAATTAATTTTTAATGTTATATGATAATGTAACATTATAGAAATAAGTGTGACCTTCTAGCTATTTCAATTTTCTTTTTTGAAGTGAAGGAATATTGGAATAGCTTATATATTTAAAGCAGTAAGGAAATATAATGACGAAGACAAATAATACCAATACCGGCAGTACAACTTCAAACGGCATCACGAAAAGATCCTTTTTGCAATCTGTTGGAATGATCGGAGGAACCGCCGCCGTCATGACTGCTATGAAGGGATGGGATATTGGTTTTGCTTCTGAAATGGATCGTCCGCCGCAGATGTCGACAGACGGCAATGGAAAGAAAGTAATTATTCTGGGCGCCGGACTTGCTGGAATGGTATTGGCCTATGAAATGAGCAAAAAAGGCTATAATTGTAAAATCATTGAAGCCCTTGATTATGCTGGTGGTCGCTGTGTATCAGCACGTAAAGGGCATGTTATCCAGGAAATCGGCGCTGACAGGCAAGAATGTAACTTTCAGGATGGTAATTACATAAATTACGGACCTTGGCGTATACCTGCAGAGCATAAATCAACAATTTATTATTGTCGGACACTTGGCGTGCCGCTTGAAGTAATGGTAAACAAATCCGGTAAGGCCTATTATTATTATGAAAACAAGGAAGGCCCCTTTAAAGGCCAAACTGTTCGTCAGGAACATGCCGATATAGATTTCAAAGGCTATTCTACGGAACTGCTTGCAAAAGTTGCTGATCAGGGTGCCCTTGATCAAATGATTACCCAAGAAGATAAAGAACAATTACTGGAACATTTAAAAGGTTCCGGCCTTATTGATTCCAAGGAGCTTGACTACCGTGCAAACCGCGCTCGTGGCCATAGTGTTTACCCGGGTGCCGGTACAAACTTTGGTGAACTTTCTGACCCCTATGCTATGACAGATATTTTTTCTATAAGCCAGGCCAGCCGCAATGAAACAGCAGACCATCCGGCTGTAATGTTCCAGGCTGTTGGCGGAATGGACCAGATAGCACAGGGTCTTAAGCGCGCTGTTGGTGACGGTGTAATCACATATAATTCTGAAGTAACGGATATAGTTCAGAATGATGACCGAGTCGAAATAACTTACAAAAATACACAATCTGGCAATGTTACAACTGAAACCTGTGATTATATGATTTCAACGGCACCTTTAGGGGTTATGGCTAAAATCAATACAAACCTAAGCGATGATTTTAAAAATGCACTTTCTGCGACACGTGGAAGCCCTGCATGTAAAATTGGTGTTGAAATGGACCGTCGTTTCTGGGAACAGGATGACATGATTTATGGCGGCTCAACAAGTACGGATATACCTGGCCAAAGGCTCATCAGCTATCCTTCAGGAAACTTGTTCGGCCATGCCCACGGTGATACCGGTGTTATTCTTGGTTATTATCCAATCGGTGGGGCATCTGTTCCTGTGAGCAACATGAGCGTTGCAGAACGTATTGAATTTGCACTTTCTGCAGGCGAGAAAATTCACCCGGGAAATTACCG
>JAUILB010000386.1 GCA_030432815.1 Alphaproteobacteria bacterium
ACCGAGTGAGATTTCATCAAATTTCTGATCAATATATCCATCTACTGTAATTCCAATCGATGGTCCTTTCGCACTGCCGGATATGAAAGTCATAACATCATCATACTGGGTGAATTCACTTTCAAAACTTTCAAAGGACAGGCCATTCTTTTCCAGTTCTTCCTGTGCTTTTGCAAATTCTTTTTCACGCAGAAGTTCACTAAAGGCCGGTGAATTCGCAACCCTGAAATTACCTGCATCAATGGTGCCCGTCATTGAAAACCCCTTATCCATGCGCTCCATATCGGCAACAATAAGCAAATCACCCTGATCACCACTTGTGAAAAAATCAAGTGCTCGCAGTGCCTGACCCGCATCATTAGTCTCAAGTGTTAATTTTTGTGGTGCAGAAAGATCATCCATCGTCGCAATAATGATTGATACATTTTTGCCATCACCCCATTTACCATTATAGCCAAAATCGATAACTTCATTATTTATATACCCGGCAAGGACCGTCGTTTCCTGCATTTCAACATCGTTATACATGGCTACATTTGCTACGGATCCTGCAAGATTAAAATCTGGCAGATCTGCTTCATCGTCACCTTCTGCCGGGTTTAAGATAATATCCATTATGGGAATTGCATTAAAACGCTCTCCTTTGATGGAAACCTGATAAAGACGGTTATCCCTGTCCCATTCAAACAAGCCCGTAAAATCATGAAGTAACTGATCATCTTCATTCAGCATTTTAAGGTCCTGAATATATAGCCGTGATGTTCTCTCACCATCGTAAACCAGCTCTAACTCTGAAGTCATTTTGTCAGATTCAAAGGCAATATCATTTACATTAATGCTGCCATTTTCATCAAACAGGAGGGTGAAATCAGTTGACGCCGCCTTACCGTCTTCCTTAACCCATCCAAGAGGTTCAAACGTAATATTTACATCTTTAAGATCAAAATGGCCGACGCCTGACTGTAACGCGGACCCTTTACCAACAAGGGTGAGAGAAGCATGTGCCGGTCCTTCAGTATATTCTTCAAAAGGCAGGCTTAATCTGTTCCATTCATCACCCGATATATCACCGGCAATGCTATAACGGGTTGGAGAAATATTTTCGCTATTAAAGTCTTCTGTCCATTCCGCCGCAAAATCAATGCCGTTCAGAACGATATCTCCGCTGGATGTGATACCTTCTCTTGATACAAACAAAGACATTGTCCCTTCTGTTATGGCGAGTTCATCTGTTAAGCTAGGAATTGCAAGATTTTCAATATCCGCCTGAACATTAAAATCAACTTCACTAATTTTTAGATCTTTTATAAGGGGAAAATTCAGCGTCAGATGAGTTATAGCATCACCAATTATACTATCTTGTTTTATTCCATACTGACTTGGATACCCCAAAGGCTGGTTATCAATAACCTTCAGTATGTCTTCCACACGTCCATTAATAGGAATTTCAAAATCGGCAATTGCCAGACCTTTTTTTGATATGTCATTGAAATTAAGTACTGCGTTTTCCAACGAAACATTTTCCACGATGGCGCTGTCTATATTCAGTAAGAAATGATTAAGACGCAGTGTAGCATTACCGTTCATATTTAAAAGTTGAGGCATCGGTTTTAAAAAATGTGACTCTCCACCGACAACATTAAAATTAAAGATAAAACTGTCATCCGGTAACTGTTCTAACGCCCACATTTCCGGCTTAATATTAACATCTATTGTACCATCGGTAATTGTTCCTCCGGTGATGTTATTTTCAATCCAAAGACGGGCGTTCTGAAGAAGTTCTGGTGGCCAGTAAATTGCCAGATTAGTTAACGGCATATACCCAACATCTGCGGTAAGTACAATATCAGGATCATCCCGAAAGCTTCTGATTATTCCGTTGGCATTAATAACCGCACCATCGAATTTAAGGTAAAATTCACTAATTTCCACCTCGTCAGTTGCCGACATAAACCTTCCGTTTAAAAGCGCTTCATCAATTTGTATAGGGGTATTATATAGCTGCGCCGGATTGATATGCCCGTTGCCGACATCAATTTCAAAATCAAAAACGGGCAAATCAAAGTTTTTATCGACAGAAAAATTAATGATGCCACTTACATCTATATCAAGTGTCGAAAGACCAGATAGTCCTTCTACTTCACCGGCAATTTTTTTGGGCACCAGATTCGCAAATTTAATCTGCGTTGTCGCTTTTTCCTCAGGAATACTGTAACTGATCGACATATATAGCGGTATGTCATTATCATCCTCAAAATCAAGCGCACCTTCTAACAGCAAACTAAGGCCGTCTTCAATTCGCCTGATGTCAAGAATAGCATCAGGGATCTGCCAGACATCACCAGAAAGTTCATCGGTAAGGTTCACTTTTGTTTCTGCCAAGGTGAGCTGCTGCAGATATCCCGTGGAACTAAGCGTACTGGGTGGAGCAAGTATCTGTTTTGTAAGCCGGGGAACAAGGTCTGGTGAATTATTAAATTCATCCAAATAAGCCCTCATAGCCAAAACGAAT
>JAUILB010000387.1 GCA_030432815.1 Alphaproteobacteria bacterium
TCCCAACACGGCGGGTTGCTTTACCGGTGATGATGCAGTGCGCACGTTACGGCTTGCCCGTGAAGCGGGCGGTTTTAATCTGGTAAAGCTTGAAGTACTCGGGGACCAGAAAACGCTTTATCCCAACATGCCGGAAACGGTGGAAGCCGCAAAAACACTTATCAAAGAAGGCTTCGACGTCATGGTCTACTGCAACGATGACCCGATACAGGCAAAAATTCTTGAAGATATAGGCTGCTGTGCGATTATGCCGCTGGGTTCATTAATCGGGTCCGGCCTTGGTATCCAAAACCCAGTAGGTGTGCGTATCATTGTGGAAAATGCAAATGTGCCCGTGCTGGTGGATGCGGGTGTTGGTACGGCCAGTGAAGCCGCGCAGGCCATGGAGCTTGGCTGTGACGGGGTGCTGATGAATACGGCAATCGCCGAAGCGGGTAACCCGATCCTTATGGCACGGGCGATGAACCATGCGGTGCAGGCGGGCAGGGATGCTTACCTTGCGGGCAGAATGCCGAAGAAACGCTACGCCGATCCATCATCGCCGCTCGCGGGGTTAATTTAGTAGTTACGAAGATGTGTTTCATAGAATTTCAAAAATAAATCAATGTACCAGATGAGGGCGAAAAACAAGAACATCCTTTACGTCCCGGATAAAGACTTTTTCGCCATTTTTATGTGGTGGCAGGTAATGTATGCCAGCAACCAGTTCAATGACATATTCTGTATATTTTTCTGCAGTCACAGGTGCTAACAAATTCATACTGCCATTTGCCAAAAAGGGTACTTCAATATTAAATGGTTTCCCAAACATATCGACATCGAATTCAACTTCTACATAGGCAGGGACATGTGTTAAAAAGGCATCAGCCATCGGCGGATACGATTCCGGCTTATTAATAGGCACCAGATAGCCAATATGATCATCCGGTGTAATTATCTGTTTGTAATAAGTTTCAGCAGCATCGATATCACCAGCTTTAATTTTCATTGTTGCCAGCAGTTGAAGAGCTTCGTTTTTCATTAGTTGGGTATCAGATCCGGTTTGACTCAAAAGGTTGACGGCTCTCGTAAGATGCTCCTCCGCAAGATCATATTTTTTATAGCCAATATCGTATCGCGCTAACCAAAACAGGCTTTCGCTAATTTCAGAAGCATATGCATTTTCTTCAGCTCCATATAATACAATTGCCTTTCGAAAGTTTTCTGCGGCATAATTCATTCCAACAAAATTTGCCCTTATAATTCCGTTATATAATTCAAGGCTAGCCATTTCCGCATTGGGAAGATCCAATTTATAAGCTATTTCTAGGAATTTATCTGAAACTTCAAGGTCTGCCCTACCGGGATGAGAATTATAGTAAGCAACAAGGTAGGGAATATACTTATTTAGGTAATCCAAATCCTTTGGTACTTTTCTCAGGTTTTGCATTCTAAAATATTTTTTATAAAGATCAGAAGCTTTTTCTTCACTTCTAAACTTGTCGTTTTCAGGCGTAAAGTCTCTTGCATCTCCTCCTTTTGCATCATAAAGTTCAGCAAGGTTATAAGTAATAATCGCATATTCTTCAGATTGCCTGCCATAAATTCGAGGGGCAAGCTTATAAACTGTTTCCGCGGCTTCTATTGCAGCATTTATATCATCACCGCTTTGAACAAGCTCATTATACATGGCATAAGCTGCATTAAATTCTGCGATATCTTCCGCCTCATCAGCAAAGCTGCTGCTCATCATTGCAAAAACAATGGTAACGCTAAGAGCAAGTATTTTAATTTCAATAATAGTCATTATAACACTACTTTATCTGGAAACTTGATAGCGGATCATTACTCTCGCACCTTCGGTTTCAACAATTTCACCGTTTTCGACCTTTGGAGCGTAGCGGTAACCTTCTGCGGCTTCCAAAGAGTTTTTATTGAATTTTTCATTTTCGCTTTCCAATATTTTTACATTTCTGGTAAAGCCATTTTCATCAACATCAAACTCTAACAACACTTCCACGCTATCTTTTTTTAATTGTGACCAATCTGAAGAAGATAGTTTCGGAAACTCCGGATTTTTTCTGTAAAGTGGTGTTATATGACGATCAAAATCTTTTGGTCGCTCTTCTGCAACGGCTCTGCAATGAAGTGTGGCTTTATCTGAATTACCCATATCTTCATACAGTGCAACAAGAAATGCATGGGTGTTTTGTTTGAGGCTTACTCCTTCTTGACCTGTATTTTCAAAAGCATCTAATGCATTAAGAAAGTAAGTTTCCGCAGTCTGTCGTTTTTGACGGGCCATTTCAATTTTAGCGATCCAAAACGCGCTTTCCCCTGTTTTGAAATGATTTGGGCCATAAACATCATTGTATAATTCATTTGCTTTTTCAAAATAATCCAAAGAAAGTAATGCTTCATTATCATTGAATAAATATATACCAAGCGCAAATTCTATTTCTGCTTTTTCTTCCATGTTATAGTCCAG
>JAUILB010000388.1 GCA_030432815.1 Alphaproteobacteria bacterium
CGCCCATTAACTCAAGATATACTTCCGCCAAAAGCTCGGCATCAAGAAGCGCCCCATGTTTGATCCTGTTTGAATTATCAATGGAAAACCTTTTACAGAGCGCGTCTAGCGTATTATTTGCACCGGCAAATTTTCTTCTTGCTATTGCCAGCGTATCAATGGACCGGCTTGCCGGATAGGGTGAAAAGCCAAGATTTTCCATTTCCCAGTTAATAAATTTCATATCAAATTCAGCATTGTGGGCTACCAAATTCATATCACCACAAAAATCCCTGAATTCATCAACAATTTCAGAAAAAACCGGCTTATCACTTAGAAATTTTTCCGTAAGTCCATGAACCTGTTCTGCAGCAGTTGGCATATCCCGTTCCGGATTTATGTAAACATGATAAATCTCACCGGTTGGTATATAGTCTTCAACGACAACACAGCCAATTTCCACTATGCGGTCACCATTATAAGGATCAAACCCTGTCGTTTCAGTATCAAATACGACTTCACGCATTATTTTCTTTCCGAATTTTTTTTAAGATATCTTCCACCTGATGACGAGCATAATCCAATCCGCGGTCTGTTTGAATGATAAAATCCGCTTTTGCTCTTTTAAGGTTGTCCGGTAATTGTTTTGCCAGAATATCATTGAGCCTGTCCTCTGTCATGTTTGGCCTGGAAAGGACCCTTTGCTTCTGAACGTCATGAGGCGCAGAAACCACAATAATATAGTCAAATTCGTCCTCATACCCTTTTTCAAAAAGGAGCGGGATATCAGAAAGAACAATGTCAGCATTTTGTTTTCTGATGAATTCTTGTCTTTTTTTGCTAACAAGCGGGTGTAATATTTTTTCAAGCTTTATAAGTGCATTATCATCACCAAATACTTTTTGTCCCAAAAGTTCGCGGTCTATTTTGCCATCCTTTTTTACGCCTGGAAAAGCAGCGTTTACAGTTTCAACAGCAGCACCACTCCGCCCCAGCAGGCCATGAACCGCCGCATCACTATCAAAAACAGGGATGCCTAGACTGGCAAAAATTTTTGTTGTTTCGGTTTTACCCATACCGATAGATCCCGTTAATCCAATGGTTATCATTTTAATTTCCCAAGCAGAAAATGGGCCAGTGCTTCATCAACTTCAGCTTTTCTGCCGAACCATTTTTCAAATCCCGGTACTGCCTGGTGCAAAAGCATTCCAAGACCATCAACCGTTTTGTTTCCTTTTAATTTAGCCCTTTTTATAAGATTTGTTTCGATCGGGTTATACACAATATCGTAAACCACGGCACCATCCGGAAGATTTTCAAGATTAATTTCAAGTGGCTTTTGACCTATCATACCCAAGGTTGTAACATTGACTAGAAGATCAGCATCACAAAGAGCATCTTCACGGTCTTCCCACCTTTTCACCTTAATTCTTTTATCCCCTATATCACGGGCCAAATTTTCTGCCCTGGAGGCTGTACGGTTGCAAAGGCGAATTTCATTTATACCGTCTTCCAGCAAGCTGACGATCACGGCGCGGGCCGCACCACCAGCACCCAGAACCACACCAGTCATATTTTGTGACGTCCAATCCGTTATGGTTTGTTTTAAATGCTTTAAAAACCCGTAGCCATCCGTATTGGTACCAATTAATTTGCCATCCGTATCAAAATAGACCGTATTTATAGCCCCAATTTTCTGTGCGATTGGTTCAACCCTATCAACCAAATCAAAGGCGCTTTCTTTATGCGGTACTGTAAGGTTTACACCACGGAGATTATTTTCTTTCAGGTTAGCCAGGAATTCGGACAATTTGTCTTCCGGTACATGAAACGCCGAATAACCACCATTGATGTCATATTTCCTGAGCCAGTATCCGTGCAGATACGGTGACAGGCTATGTGCAATAGGATCGCCCACGACACCAGCAAATAATTTATTTTCTTCAGTCATCAATCAGCTTCAATTCCCTTAATTTATTAAGCAGCGGTATTAAAGGCAGACCAAGAATGGCATGATAATCACCATCTATCCGTGAAAATAGCTGTACGCCTTTTTCTTCCAGATAATAAGCACCAACCGATCTTGTTAATGCGGATCCGGCACTTTCGATATAACAATCTAAAAATTGATCGGAAAATTCTCTCATTGTTAATGATGGTGATGTTACATATGACCAAAGGATGTTTTCTTTCTTAGCCAAAACAAGGGCTGTTACCAGTTTATGCTCTTTTCCCCTGAATATTTTCAAATTCGCCTTGGCTTCTTTTATATTTTTGGCCTTATCAAAAAGTTTTCCATCACATTCCAAAATCTGATCTGCCGCTATAATGATATCCTGTTTTCTTAATGCGCTTACTTTAAGTGCTTTTTGCTGTGCTAAATATTGCGCAATTTCTTCTGTTGTTGCGTTTTCATCCAACATTTTATTTTTAATGAATTGCTCGTTAATTTCAGATGGCTGAACA
>JAUILB010000389.1 GCA_030432815.1 Alphaproteobacteria bacterium
GAGACGGATACTGCGGAAAATAGCCGAAGATGACTATGCTAACCTCGGCGATACATCAACACTCGCAGACCCAACCGTCGTAAATGAACTCATCAATAACAGAATGAAATAAATGATAAAAAAAAGCTTCTGTACCTGAATGTACAGAAGCTTTTTTAAACTTATACTTTTTTAAATTTTCCTAATGCGCTGAAGCATCATCAGCCCCTATTCCTGTCATAGAACGTACAAACTGAGCGTCGAAGTTTTCTTTTTCCAGTTTGGAACTTTCTTTTTTATCAGTAATGGAGAAGAACCACGTAGCAAAAAAGGCCAGACAAATAGAATAAATCGCAGGATATATTGAAGGGAATATTGGCTCTGCATTACCCAATATATCAACCCACACTATAGGTCCCAGAATAACAAGAATCACCGCAGTAAACAGACCTATGAAACCTCCAAATAAGGCACCTCGCGTTGTAAGACCTTTCCAGAACATTGATAGAAAGATAATAGGAAAATTCGCACTTGCCGCTATTGCAAAAGCAAGACCTACCATGTAGGCAATGTTTTGATTTTCAAACAAAATGCCAAGTGCAATCGCAACGCCCCCTAAAATAACAGATGTTATTTTGGATACCCTGATCTCATTTCGTTCATCGGCATGACCTTTTTTGATAACATTCGCATATAAGTCATGCGATACTGCGGATGCCCCGGCCAACGTTAATCCGGAAACAACTGCCAATATGGTTGCAAATGCCACGGCTGAAATAAAGCCGAGAAAAGCGTCTCCACCAACTGCTTTAGCCAAATGTACAGCAGACATATTGTTTCCACCTATAAGGCCGCCATTGGGATCTATAAATTCCGGATTTGTTGACACCAACACAATAGCACCAAACCCGATTACAAATGTTAAAATATAAAAATAACCAATAAATCCCGTAGCGTAAAACACCGACTTACGTGCTTCTTTTGCATCAGAAACTGTAAAGAACCTCATTAAAATATGTGGAAGTCCGGCTGTGCCAAGCATCAATGCAAGCCCTAGGGAAATTGCGTCTATTGGGTTCGAAATAAAGCCACCTGGTGCCATAATACTGATTCCGTTACTATGAACTTCAACCGCCTTGGCAAAAAGAGCCTCGAAACTGAAATCAAACATCAGTAAAACCATAAACGCCATGAAAGAAGCGCCGGATAATAAAAGTATAGCTTTAATGATTTGCACCCATGTAGTTGCAAGCATTCCACCAAATGACACATATAAAATCATCATAATGCCTACAAAAATTACTGCATATGAATAATCAAGTCCAAATAAAAGCTGGATTAATTTCCCCGCTCCCACCATCTGGGCGATAAGATAGATAATTACTACCATTAAGCTGCCAGTTGCAGCGAGAGTTCTTATGGGTTTTTGTTCGAGGCGATATGAGGCAACATCTGCAAAAGTATATTTACCAAGGTTCCTGAGCCGTTCTGCGATCAAAAACAAAATAATTGGCCAACCGACAAGGAACCCTATTGAGTATATTAAACCATCAAAACCTGATGCAAATACCAGAGCGGAAATACCAAGGAACGATGCTGCGGACATATAATCACCAGCAATCGCCAAGCCATTCTGAAAACCGGTAATGTTACCCCCGGCGGCATAGAAATCACTTGCTGACCTCATTTGGCGGGCAGCCCAGTATGTAATGATCAGAGTACTGACCACAAACAGCAAAAACATTGCTATCGCTGTAACATTTACAGGCTGTTGCTGAACATCCCCGTTCACTGTATCTGCAGCAAACGCCAAATCGGATGTAAGCAATAAAATGCTTATAAAAAAAACTACACTTTTCATTACGCGCTTTCTTCTATTATTTTTTTTGTTAATTCATCGAATTCGCGATTGGTTTTAAAAACATAAATCCCGGTCAGCACAAATGATAAAATAATTATGAATAAGCCTATTGGAATCCCATATGTCGTAACGGATCCCTCAGATACAGGTTTACCAAAAATTTCAGGATAAAAAGCAACAATAAGGATAAATGAATAATAGGCTAAAAGCATAACTACCGATAACATCCATGAAAAATTATTACGCTTCTTTACTAGCTCTTTAAAATTCTCACTGTCATGAATTTTTTTATATCTTTGATCTACTGACACAGAATCCTACTCCCAATTGATTCAAGCGATGGTAAAAATTAAGAACCTTAACCAGAAATTCTGGCTTACAGTGCAAATGTTTTGGAGGGTTTAAAGACGGGTATGATCATACCCGTCTTTAATATAGTTTTTTTGCCAATATTAGAATGTGTAACGAAGATCCGCATAACCATAGCGACCTATTGGATTATGTAACCCAGTAAAGAAGCCAAGGTTTTCATCAGCAAGTGGTGGCGCTACATCAAACACATTGTTCATCCCAAACTTGATCTGTAAACCTTCAAAAGA
>JAUILB010000045.1 GCA_030432815.1 Alphaproteobacteria bacterium
AAACCACCATTTGCAACAGCATCTTCAATTTCTGAAAGATAGGCAAACCTTGTAAATGGTGCTGTTGGCAAATCATTATCAACATAAAACAATTTTTGTTTGGCTTTATTTTGAATGGTACGCAACGTTTTTGCAGATGGGTATACTTTTACACCTTCTTTTTCAAGTGTTTCTAGCGCATCAACATTTACATTTTCAATTTCAATAGTTAAAACATCACAAGTGCCATCAGAAAATTCAACATTTCCGGAGCCATGAACCTCTATGTCCACATTTTCCCCGCTGACTTCATCCATTTCAAGATCACCCGATCCATGAATTTCAATTTCAACATCTTCGCTGCGCCCCGTTACATACAAATCTCCGGAACCGTGAATATTTAATGTAATTTCATCATTATCTATGCCGATTACTTCAGCATCACCCGATCCGTTGAGGGTTATTTCTTCAAGCTCCGGCATGGTGATATGAACGGAAAGAGAACCGCCTCTATTACGCCCAAACCATCGGAAACCACTATTTTTTGTACTAATCGAAAGTTCATCGCCATGCTTGTCCAAAACAACTGTTTGGACACGCCCTTCATCACCGATTGCTTCTACTGAAAAATGATCCGCAATTTGAATATGCAAATCAAGCGATGCATTAAGCTCTATTTCACTAAAATCAGAAATATTGAATGTCTTAACCGTTTCCTGTGCAACTGTATATGAACACACCGCAAGCGACGCCAGAAAAAAAAATCCGATATTTCTAATTGATTTAATCATGGAGTTTTCAACTATACTCTATACTAGTGAATATTAATTTTGCTTCTGCGTTTGGCTTCTTTATCAATAACCGTCTTTGGCTTTCCGTAAACTTCTACTTCACCGGAACCATGACTGTCAAATACGATCTGGTTGCTGGCATAAACGATACTGTCACCAGAACCGGATACATTCACCTCTGCATCCTGGCATTCAACCTGTCTGGCATCCACATTACCCGATCCGTTTATTTTAATCTCAATGGATTGGCAGGTGCCGCCAGCAATATCAATATCGCCTGAACCGTTAATGGATGCTTCAATATCACCGCCAGTAACTTCTCCCATATCAATATCACCGGAACCATTTATGCTTGCATCAAGCGAATTGGTTTTGCCACTTACATCAAGGTTTCCGGAACCATTTATTGAAAGTTCAAGCTCATCACTATCAACACCCCGGATAATTGTATCACCCGCACCGTTAATTTCCATACCTTCAATTGTCGGCATTGTGATAACGGCTTCCATATAACCTTCTGAACTCCAATTGAAAAACCTTCTGTCATCTTCATTCTTACGCTTTATGATCAATCTGCCCCGCCTGACGATGACCTCAATTTCCTCTATCATATCTTCATCACCGGATATGGTTACCGAATAATTTTCACCTACGGTAATATCAACATCTGCGGCAGCTCTTAGCTCAACACGGTTAAAATCCTTCAGATCCGGCGTAATTGTTACGGTTTCTGCAAATGCAGTGCTACCCATAGACGAAAATGGAAGCGCTGTTGCTGCAAGTAGAACCAGTTTATTTTTATAGCTCATGGTAAAATCCTGTCCTTATATGACATTAACGAATTGTGATTCTGCTTCTTCGCTTGGCTTCGTGATCAATCACCGTTTGCGGATTACCGTAAACATCGACCTCACCTGAACCATGACTGTCAAATTCGATTGAATTGCTGGCGTAAACTTCGCTATCGCCTGAACCTGAAACATCAACATTGACATCAACACACTCAAGTTCTCTTGCTTCTACATCACCGGATCCATGAATATCAATTTCCATTGACTGACAGGTACCACCAGCAAAAATTACGTCGCCTGAACCGTTAATGTTTATTCTGACATCATTTCCGGAAACTTCTTCCATTTCAATATCGCCGGATCCGTTGATATTGATATCCAGTTTCTCTGTTTTACCAGAAACATTCATATCACCGGAACCATTGATCCCTAATTCAAGTTCTTCGTTATCAACGCCGGTGATTTCCACATCGCCCGATCCATTGATCTGCATCGCTTCGATATTCGGCATGACAACATTTATGCCCATTTCCTGATCGTCATCGTAATTAAAACGGCCCCGCTTGTGCTTGACATGAAGCGTATCACCTTTGACTTCAAGAATTGTATTTCCGATAATTTCTTCATCACCAACCATTTCAATCGAAAAATTATTCCCCATTGTAATGTTCATGTCAGATGACGTACTTAAGCGAATTTTTGAAAATCCGTCCAGGTCAGATGATTGTGTTATATCAGCCGCCAGTGCTTTGGTTACTGATGACGCATAAAATGCAGCAGATACAGCAACAGCAGATACACCTGCCAGTTTAAATAATTTATTCATAATAAAAGTCCTCGTTTTTATCTTTAATATCTTCCCGAATTAATGGATGGAGATATGACTTAACCAACCATCATCTTTTTCAACTTCTTCAGGGTTGCCGTACACATCAATATTACCTAAGCCGTCTATATCTGCATCAACCCTTTTGCTGGCGTACACTTCTATATTGCCAGCCCCTTTTAGGGTTACATCAACTTCTTCGCAGATAAGATCATCTGCTTCGACGTTTCCGGCCCCCTTAAGATCAACAATGAGCCATCGACATTTGCCTTCGACTTCAATATTACCCGCACCTTTAAGATCAAACTCCACTTCGTCACTATCAACACCTTTGATACTGGCATCTACTGCACCACGAAGTTCAAATCCGGTAAATGAAGGCATTGATACAATTACAAGGGGGCTATCGTTCCCTCTTCCTTCCCAGACTTTATGGTTATCATCGCGGTAAATTACGAGCTTGTCCCCACGTACTTTCAGAAGCAGTGTTTCAACCAGTTCTTCGTCACCAGAAACTTCTACGGCAAAATCCTCCCCTACCTCAACTTCTAGCTGGATACCAACATTATCCAGACGAATTTGATCGAAGCCCTTTAAATCATGTGAAACGGAAATATCATCAGCATTAGCAAAGTCCAATGTTGCCAACACTGCAAAAACAAACACACTAAAGGCTGAGAAAAATTTCGAAATAATGCTGGTCATAATATAGAGCTCCTGTAGATTAAGATTCTATTTGAATTTGCTTTTTGGAACAATAAGTCAAGCTTCGCTTTGTCGCATATATCATGCGCTTTATCGCAAACTAATACGAAAAGAGGCAGAATTCAGCCGTTTCTTCGATGAAAGAACAGCATATTTGAGGTATTTACATGACAGATTTAGAATGTCCAGAAATTGATTCCATTTGGAAAATAACAATCATATCGCAGGTTTTTTTTCTGCCTTCGCTTGAAGAAATTATGTTTGCTGCAACGCCGGGAATATATCCTTCAATTGCAATATTTGAAATTGAAGACAACCCGGATTTCAAAACAATGGAAGCCTATTTCAATGTCGAACCGGATATGAAGACACTTAAAAGTTCTATTTCCGATATGGCAAAAATTTTTAATATTGATCCGCCAAAATGCGCTATGAAACGTATGGCAGATAAAGATTGGGTTACGGAATCACAAAAACTGTTAAAACCGATTGAGGCAGGGCGCTTTTATTTATACGGCAGTCACGACAAACATAGTATCCCGCCCAAAAAAGTTCCTATATTAATGGAAGCAGGACAGGCATTTGGCACAGGAAGCCACGAAACAACAAATGGCTGCCTTCTTGCCATTAATCATTTAGCTGACGAAAGAACTCCAGAAAAAATTCTGGATCTAGGTTGTGGCAGCGGCGTATTGGCAATCGCAATGGCCAAAATATGGAACAGTAAAATTATTGCCAGCGATATTGATCATATTGCCACTGAAACCACATTGGAAAACCTTAAATTAAATGCCATCAACACAATCAATATAAGTGCTGATGGAAATGGGGTTGCAACTGTAATATCCAATGGGTTTGAAGATGATGCTATCACCAAATACGGGCCATATAATCTGATTGTAGCCAATATCCTTGCCGAACCACTTAAACAGCTTGCGCCGGACATTGTAAAAAATCTAACGAAGGATGGCTTGGTTATTTTATCAGGCTTACTAAAAATACAGGATGCGGCTGTCCGTGAAGCCTATGAAAGGTTGGATATGAGTGTTTATGATACATTTCCAATAAATGAATGGCAAACACTGGTACTGCAACGCAGCAAGTAGGACTTATTTATAAAATAACGTAATTGTGGCAGAATAAAATTCTGCCACAAGAATATAATCACTATGATGCAATTTTTTCAATGTCATCAGAATTAATTGTATACGGTTTCACCCAGTTATCATTTACCGGAACATACCCGTTATCACCAAGTAGATCCATAAAGTCGTAATCTTCAGAACGGCTTTTGATAAAGTCAGTAAAAAACTCCACAACGGACGCTAAATTAGTTGGAAATTCTACTGTTGGCTTATCTGCTTCAGGAACATAATTGTAATCCTTCAACAGGTCCATGAAGCAATATGTATTAAATATTTTTGTCATTGATCTATCCTAAAATCTGCTGAATTAAATTCATTGAAGATGCCCATCATCTTCTTGAGGGTGGGTATAATTATTCGTATAATGAATGAGTAGGGTGTATTTTGGTGTTACTGATATGCAGAAAATGCATAACTAAATTAACTGCAGCCATTCTTCTTCGCTAAGGATTTCGATGCCTATTTCCTTGGCTTTTTTGAGTTTAGAACCTGCTCCGGGGCCGGCAACAAGGATGTCTGTTTTTGCAGAAACAGAACTGGAAACTTTAGCTCCCATATTTTCCGCAGATGCTTTTGCCTCCTGCCTGCTTAATTTTTCAAGTTTCCCTGTAAAAACGACCACTTTTCCCGCTATCTTCGAATCACCCGTATCCGGAGGAATAAATTCATCCACCCGGACTTGAGTTAACAGATCATCAAGGACTTCTATATTGTGCGGTTCCGCAAAAAAATCAATAATTGCGTCAGCTACCTTTTCGCCGATCCCATCGATCGACAAAAGTCTGGCGTATGCTTCACCTTCCTTATCAGTTGCTTGGCGGATATTTTCAATAAAATTTTCAATAGTCAGATAATTCAGACACATCAAACGGGCATTTTGCTGCCCAAGATGGCGTATCCCCAACGAATATAAAAAACGATCCATTGAAATGGTACGACGGTCATTAATCGCACGCCAAAGATTTGACACTGATAGCTCACCCCATCCTTCCCGATCCTTAAGCGATGGCCCTTTACCTGCTTCATCAGCAGCCTGCAACCTGAAAATGTCAGCCGGGCTGGAAATCATGCCTTCATTGAAGAAAAACTCAATTTGCTTATTACCGAGGCCATCTATATCGAACGCATTTCTCGATACAAAATGGCGAAGTCTTTCAACGCGCTGAGCCGGACAGATCAGACCACCGGAGCAACGCCAGACCACATCATCACCTTCACGGATTAACAGGCTTGCACAGGACGGACAGACTTTAGGGAATTTAATCGGTTTATTGCCTTCAGCACTATTTGCCACGCTCACAACCTGCGGAATTACATCGCCAGCGCGTTGAATAATTACCTCATCGCCAATTTTAATGCCAAGCCTTTCAATTTCATCAGCATTATGAAGGGTGGCATTACTGACAACCACACCACCTACAGTCACAGGTTCAAGGCGGGCAACGGGCGTTATAGCACCTGTTCTGCCTACCTGATAATCTACTGAATTCAGTGTGGTTTGCGCTTTTTCTGCCGGAAACTTATGCGCAATAGCCCAACGGGGTGCCCGCGCAACCATGCCGAGCCGATCCTGATAATCAAGCCGGTTTACTTTGTAGACTACCCCATCAATATCATAAGGAAGTTTGCTCCGTTGCTGCGAGATATACTCATAATGATTTATGATTTCATCAACATTATCGCTCACCAGAACCAGATCATTAATGGTAAAACCCCATGTTTTAAAAAAATCAATGGCCTGCCGCTGTGTTTCACCCAATGAGGATGAAACCTCACCCCAGCTATAAGCGAAAAAATTTAATGCACGACTTTTCGTAATCCTACTATCTAGCTGCCGAAGTGATCCGGCAGCCGCATTTCTCGGATTAGCGAAAGCTGGTTTACCTTTTTCAACCTGGCTTTTATTAAGTGCCAAAAAATCATCCTTGGCCATATAAACTTCACCACGCACTTCGAGTATATCCGGCCAGCCGGTACCTTTTAAGTTCAACGG
The DNA here is from genome assembly GCA_030432815.1 of Alphaproteobacteria bacterium. Taxonomy (GTDB): domain Bacteria; phylum Pseudomonadota; class Alphaproteobacteria; order Sphingomonadales; family Emcibacteraceae; genus Pseudemcibacter. The sequence goes on from JAUILB010000045.1 coordinate 6,231, forward strand.
TATTTGATCAATGGTCTTCAGGTTTTCGGTAATGTCTTCGCCTGTTTTACCATCACCCCTTGTAAGACCCTGAACAAAAATACCTTTTTCATAGCGAAGTGCCGCAGAAAGGCCATCAATTTTTGGTTCAGCTAGAAATTCTATCCTGGATTCACCTTGTAAATTCAGGAAGCGTTTTATGCGTGCTGCAAAATCATAAACATCTTCAGAATTAAATGCATTATCAAGCGACAACATGGGACGTTGATGATTAACCTTACGAAAGCCGCTATTTGGAAGGCTACCTACTTTTTTGCTTGGGCTGTCTGCACGAATAAGTAATGGAAAACGTTCTTCGATCTGATCGTTTCTTATACGAAGAAAATCATATTCTGCGTCTGTAATTTCCGGCGCATCATCAGCATGATAAAGTTTGTCATGATGTGCTATTATCTTTGCAAGTCGTTCAAGTTCACGTTCCGCCTGACCACTATCAAGATTTTCAACGGCAATTTCCTTAATGTCAGTCATAGAAAAACATCCTTAAATAGATTTACCATTCCAACAAATTATCCGCTGCGGCACGTGCCTCTTTCGTTACTTTCGCGCCGGCGAGCATTCTTGCTATTTCTTCCCTTCGTGTTTCCTTGCCAAGTGGTATAACCGTCGTCTCTACTGAGCCATTTTCTGTTGATAATGCCTTATTTATTAGCCAATGACTGGTTCCACGCGCCGCCACCTGTGGGGAATGTGTTATCACCAGAATTTGTGCTTTCTGCGCAAGTTCCGCCAGCCTTTCTCCCACTGCATTGGCAACTGCACCACCCACGCCCTGATCAATCTCATCAAATATAAGCGTTGATACACTTGTTTTTCTAGCTAAAACAACCTTAAGCGCCAGAATAAATCTTGATAATTCCCCGCCGGATGCGATTTTTATCAGGCCGCCAAAAGGTGCTCCGGGGTTGGTTGAAACACGAAAGTCCACGCGCTCCCCACCGGCCCCGTTCCATTGCTCTTTTTCCAAGGGTTCAATAAATGTTTTAAACTCCGCTTTTTCCATTTTTAAAGCCGGTAATTCATTATTGACCAGTTTATCGATTTCAAGGGCCGTTTCTTTCCTTGCCTTGGATAACCTGCCAACTGCCTGTTCAAACTTAACTTTGGCTTCTTCTACTTCCTGTGTAAGTCGGGTAACTGCCTCATCGCTGAATTTAAGGTTCTGCAGTTTTTGCTCAAATTTTTCTTTAAGTGCAACAAGACCGTCCGGCTGGCAGGAATGCTTCCGTGCCGCAGCTCTGATGGCAAATAACCTTTCTTCCGTATTTTCCAGATCATAAGGGTTAAATTCCAATTCCCGGATTACATTTTCAAGGGCGGTGATGGCTTCTGACGTTTCCATTGCTGCACGATCAAGACTTTCAGCGACACCATCAAGTACACCGGGGACCTGATCAGACATACGTCCTACTTTACGTAATGTTGATCTTAGTGCCACATCAACACCTTTATCGTTTATAAGTGTTTCCAAGAGCTCGCTTAGCCCGTCTGAAAGAGCCTCTCCCCGCATCATTTGAGTACGTTTGGTTGCAAGAGACTGCTCCTCACCTATACCTGGTGAAAGCAGATCAAGTTCTTCAAGATTATGGATGATATATTCCTCATCCTGCTTTGCAATTTTTAGCTTCTCTCTTTCAGTTTCAAGTGCTTCTTTCAAAACTGTCAGTTCATGAAATTCACTTTCCACGCTTTTAATCAAATCATTATAATCACCAAACTCATCCAGCAAAGCACGATGCCCACTTGGATTAAGTAAACCGCGTTCGTCATGCTGACCGTGGATCTCAATCAGACTTTCGCCAATTTGTCGTAGTAACGTCACGCTCACAGGCTGGTCATTAACAAAGGCTTTACTGCGGCCGTCTTGGGTAATTACACGGCGTAGTATAATCTGACCTCCATCATATTCGATCGCCTGTTCATCCAAAATCGACCATACTGTGTTATCATGACTAACTTCCAATTCAGCCGTCACACTACCCTGCTCGCATCCGTGTCGAATAAGTTCTCTTTCGCTGCGGGCTCCTATTGCAAGCCCGATACCGGAAAGTAAAATTGATTTTCCGGCCCCGGTTTCGCCGCTTAAAACACAAAGACCGCCTTCAAAATCCATTTGAAGTCGGTCTATTAGAACAATATCCCGGATTGCAAGCGAAACAATCATGTAGTCTTACTGCTCCTTAATTTGCATGCTCACGAATAAGTTCTTCACTAAATCTGTTCCAATCGCTGTCCGGGAAGTTATGTGCAAGTACTTCAGCAGATTTACGGGCCTCCAACACTATTCCCAGTGCTAAGTATGCTTCTGTAATGCGATGTAATGCTTCAGGTGTGTGGCTGGTTGTCTGATAGTCTTGTACAACGTTGTTAAAACGTCCAATTGCGGCGAAGAATTCTCCTGTGGCCTGATAAAAGCGTCCGATTTCCATTTCCTTACCGGCCAGATGGTCAAGTGTGAGTTCTATTTTTACCCTGGCATCTTTTGCGTATTCTGAATCAGGATACAGCCTCACAATTTGTCTGAAAGCGTCCAGCGCCTGTTCCGTATTATTCTGATCGCGTCTTACATCAGCAATCTGTTCATAATAACATAATCCTATCAGATAACGGGCATAGGGTGCATTCTCATTACCGGGATGGAGTGCCAAAAAACGTCCCGCTGCCAGAATTGCAAGCTCATAATCATTTGCCATATAATAAGAATAAGCTGACATCAATTGTGCCCGACGAGCCCAAACAGAGTAAGGATGTTGGCGTTCAACTTCGTCAAAAGCAACGCCTGCAATACTGTATTGCCCCCTGTCCGCAAACTTTTGCGCTTCAACATAAAGTTGATCAACAGGTAGATCCCTGTAGGCAAGATTTCCGCTCCCACAGGCTGACAAATATAATGCCGCAGCACTGGTCGCTAACACCTTTAAAAACTTTTTCGCACTTTTCCACTTATTATTAGCGATAGTCATTATCGTAAATGTTCCATTATCAAATTCAGTTAACAACCACACTATATAACATGCTTATTCTCAAAATCACCACAGCAATTTACAAAAGTATCACTAAATACTCATTTTTTGATAAAAAGATGATAATTTATATAAATTTGGTTATTAATTCATTTATTGCCATCACATCAATAATGTTATATAGTAACAAAAACAAGTTAAGAGTAAGTTGGATATATGATAAAAAAACTGCTTAAATCAGTTGTTGCAACAGTGGGTATAATGATGATGTCTTATTCCATTGGCAACGCTAAAGAACTGAAAGTTGTGACAAGTATTAAACCAATTCATTCACTGGTTTCCCGTGTCATGGGCGATTTGGGAAAGCCTGAATTATTAGTACAGGGCGGTGTTACACCACACATATTCAGAATGAAGCCTTCGGATTTCAGGAAAATCGCCAGTGCTGATGTATTATTTTATGTTTCTCCCAAATTTGAAACATTTCTAAAATCTACATCACTAGCTGAAAGTGATACATTAAATGCCATCGCATTTGCAGAACAGGACGGCATAATTCTTCATCCTTTTAGAGATAGTAAAATATGGTTTTCCGAAGGTGAGGTGGATGAGGAACACAAACATAGCGATATGGATCTGCATATCTGGCTTGATCCGTCAAACACCCGACGTATCGTAAATATCATAAAAGAAACGCTATCAGAACTTGATCCTGAAAATACTGTTACCTATGTGAAAAACGCTCAGGCGCTTATAACCGGACTTTACGAGCAGGAAGAATTAATCAGAGAATTGCTTCGCCCGTTACGTGACAGCGCGATGATCGTTTATCATGACGCATTTCAATATTATGAAAAAGCATTTTCCTTAAGAAGCTTTGGTGCCATTCAGCTAAAATCAGACGAAACCCCCAGCGTCAAGCATCTGACAGCACTGAAGAAAATAGCTGCAGAAAGAAATGTGACCTGTGTGCTTGGCATTCCGGGCACTCACCCCCGCATTGCCATGGCCGTAATGGGAGATACCACAGCCGGTTATGGCGTTGTTGATCATTTGGGTCAGTACCTTGAACCCGGACCGGAAAGTTATTTCCAGCTCATGTTTGAAATCACGCAAAGTATTGTTGACTGCCAGGAAAAAGAAGAAGCTGCAATGTTTGGTGCCAATTAATAATTTAACCAAGGTTAATTGGAAGTGCGGTAGTATATTTAACCTGTCTCATGGCAAAGAATGTTGTTGATTCCGTTATCAACGGATGATTAAGCAATGTACCTGCAAGAAATTTTTCGAACATTTCAACATTTGGCACAACCACGGTCAGTGCGTAATCGTGCTGACCAAGTATTGCATAGCATTCTGTGACTTCAGGTCTTGATGCAATATAATCTTCAAATTCCAGCCTTGTTTTATCACCCTGGCGTTTTAAACGAACATGGACTATTGCGCATACATTCAGATTTGTTTTTTTCTGATCTACCAGTGCAACTGTGCCCTTAATTACACCTACATCTTCCATATTTTTTATGCGCCGCCAAACCGATGTTGCCGATATACCCGTTTTGTCAGCAATATCCTGGTTCGTTAATGTCGCATCTTTCTGAATTAAATTCAGGATTTTCTTATCTGCTAAATCCAATGAAATGACCATTCACTTATTCCTCAAATATGAATTAATTTTTCCATTATATTTCAATATTGGCAAAATAAGAAACAATATTTCATCATATATGGGTTATACAATCACATCTTATATCTGTAATTATTGGAGCTGAATATATGGCTGATTTATTTGATAACCCAATGGGTGTGGACGGGTTTGAATTTGTTGAATATGCATCACCTGAGCCCGAGCAACTAAGAGACCTATTCAAAAAAATGGGTTTCAGAATGATAGCAAAGCATCGCTCTAAAAATGTCACCCTTCATAAAGCGGGTGGTGTTAACTTCCTGATTAATGCAGAACCAAACAGTTTTGCACAGCGTTATGCTTTTGCGCATGGGCCCAGTATATGTGCCATGGCGTTCCGTGTCAGAAATTCAAAGGAAGCTTATGATTACGCAATAGCGCAGGGCGCAAATCCTGTAGCGCAGGAAATAGCACCAATGGAACTATATATTCCGGCAATTGAAGGAATTGGTGGGAGCCGTCTATACCTTGTTGATCGTTATGGTGAAAATACAATCTATGATGTGGATTTTATTCCCTGTGAAGATGATGATGTAACGGAAATATCCGATACCGGCTTTGAATTTATAGATCATCTTACCCACAATGTTTATTCCGGTCGCATGGCATACTGGGCAGATTTTTATGAGCGAATTTTTAATTTTCGGGAATTAAAATTTTTCGATATTGACGGCCAAAAAACCGGTCTTACAAGTAAAGCCATGACCAGCCCATGTGGTAAAATCCATATTCCACTTAACGAATCAAAAGACAACAAATCACAAATTGTTGAATATCTGAATGAATATCGCGGCGAAGGCATACAACATATCGCCCTATATACTGAAAATATCTACAAAACGGTTGATGTCTTGAAATCAAGAGGTGTTCCCCTTCAGGATACCATTGATACATATTATGACCTTATTGATGATCGCATTGACGAGCATGAAGAAGATATTGGAGAATTACGCAAACGGCGTATCCTGATAGATGGCGGTAAAGAAGATGGAATTTTGCTTCAAATATTTACGGATACTGTTATCGGACCCATCTTTTTCGAAATTATTCAGCGAAAAGGCAACAATGGCTTCGGCGAAGGTAATTTTCAGGCACTTTTTGAATCAATCGAACTTGATCAGATGCGGCGCGGAATTATTTAACACTAATAAACTAAAGGCGGCTGTTACAGCCGCCTTTTTTAAATCCGGTTTATTAAGGTATTAGTTAGCCTGACGTCTCAGGAAGGCGGGAATTTCCAGATGGTCATCGTCTTCTGGTTTTGTCAATTCCATTTTTTCTGTTTGGGGAGACACACTTGGTTCCGGTGTAAAATCTTTTTGCCGGATTTCCAGTTTTGGTTCTTCCCTTTGCGCTATCAGATCAGAAGCTAACATATCGCCTTGTTTCAAAACCGGCTCTTTCTGCAATGAAGGCTCTTTCTTTTGCCCTAAAAGATTTTGAAACAGCCCCAACTTTTGGCGTGGTTTTTCACGTGGCTCACTATTTGCCAATGCCGCTTCCGCATATGGGTCAAAAACCTCTTCTGTTTCCGCAAAAACCTCTTCTACAGTTTTTTCTGGAAGAATAGGTTCAGGCGCAATGAATGGTGCATCACGATTTTCGACTACATTGTCTTCATCATCAACTTCCGCAACTGTGTCCTGATTAATCTCATCACTATCCTCGAGACTTTCCAGTTGTCCAGCTTCTTCTGTCAGATCCAAAGGCTCTTCTTCCAGGATTGCTTCCTCCCGGGTGGAAGGTTCATCTTCCTGAGTTTCCGCTTCGTTAGTCGTTGTCGATGAGACATTAGTGGTATATTGCTTTTGCGGTACATCTTCGGCGGCAACACTATCCACATCAATCCCTGTGGCCACGACAGAAACGCGCATGCGTCCATCAAGGCTTGAATCAAGTGCAGAACCAACCAAAATATTTGCATCAGGATCAACTTCGCTACGGATACGATTAGCGGCTTCATCAACTTCAAACAGCGTAAGATCCATACCACCTGTTATATTAATCAATACGCCTTGCGCACCTTTCATGGAAACTTCATCAAGAAGAGGATTGGAAATGGCAGCTTCAGCAGCTTCACGCGCACGATTTTCACCTTCCGCTTCACCGGTTCCCATCATTGCTTTGCCCATTTCGCTCATGACTGTCCGAACATCGG
>JAUILB010000046.1 GCA_030432815.1 Alphaproteobacteria bacterium
GAAGGACAGGTGGGTACTGTTGGTGTTATTACACCTAAACCTAATCTGGTTAATGTCGTCCCGGGTAGAGTTTCCATGACTGTTGATCTAAGAAATATAGATAATGATAAACTTAAAACGTCTGAAATGCTTCTAACAGAAGTGATTGATTATATACGCGAAGAAGAAGGGGTAAAGATTACCACAGAACAGCTTGTGCGGTTTGATCCTGTGCAATTTAATTCGAAGGTAATCGAAGTTATCGCCGAAGTGGCACGTGAAAAAGTAACTTTTTTAAAACGAATGAATAGCGGTGCCGGGCATGATGCACAAATGATGGCACGTATTTGTCCAACGGCTATGATATTTGTGCCATCCCGGGATGGGATCAGTCACAATCCGAAAGAATACACGCGTTCATCGCAACTTAATTCCGGTGCAGAAATATTGTTTGAAGTTGTCCAAAGGCTGGATGTCAGAAATCTTTAATTCTCAATAACATTGAAAATCATTCATATCCACCTGTTGACAAAAATCAGGAAACGCATGGTTTTTCCAATAATCCAGTAAACCTATATCGATGATATAATTTTTAAACGGGCGTTGATTGAACAGAGGTTTTGCATTTTCAAAAAAGATACGTCTGAAATTAAAAACTTTATTGACTGTGGTATCGTTGAAATATTGTGACATTTTTATACCATCTTGCAGCAGAATAGCACCAAAAAATAAAGCTTCGCCAGTTTCCGAGCCAAGTGCACTTAAGGCATCGGCCTTCCTGGTATCATCAAAATAGGCATCAACATATAATACCAGCCTGTCTTTTGTGGCCTGATCGCTATTTGCAAAGAATTTAAGGATTTGCTCTTTTGCATCTGCCGGATTATTATTTTCAATCGCAAGCAATGCCTTATCTATATACCCTAGCCTGAAACCCATTTCATCGACCGCTATCTCTTGAAGTTCTTCTGCGCGTTCACGGTTTCCGCGTGCCTGCATAACCGTACCAAGTACATTATAGACGATAGCAGATGATGGCTCTATTTCTATGGCACGTTCAACGGCCTGTTCTGCCTGATCATGAAGCCCTACAGCGGAATAATGAAGGTTAAGCCAAAGCCAGCTTGTTTCATTATTAGGATTTAAGAGTGTCGCCCGCCTAAGGGCATCTTCGGCCTGTGAAAATTCAAAGCTGTTTGAATATATAAATCCCCTTATGGCCCAGCCCTGCCCAAGATCGGGTTTCAGAGCTACTGCTTTATCTGCGGCTTCGGTTGCACGAATAACCGTTTCTTCATAGGAATATTCATTTGTAAAATAGACGGGAAGCACCACATAGACCATCGCAAGGTCGGCCCAAGCTTCGGCATAATCAGGATCAAGTGTCACTGCTTCTTCAAGAAGTAGCGCGGCTGTTTTCAGGTTGGCTATACTAGTAGGAACATCACCAGTGCCACGATTGAGAAAATATTGGTGTCCCTGCAAATAAAGTGCATAGGCATCCATATTATTGGTCGGCACATCTTCGTTGATTACATCGCCGATGAGTTCGACTTTCAGAGCATCAGTGATGGCAACACTGATTTCATCCTGTATGGCAAAAATATCGTTAAGTTCACGATCATAATTTTGTGTCCAAAGATGAACATCATGAACGGCATCAATAAGTTGGGCTGTGATGCGTATTCGGTTCCCGGAACTTCTAACAGAACCTTCAACGATATATTTTACATCAAGCTGTTCGGCAATTTCCGGGACGGAAAGGTTTTTATCCTGAAGTGAAAAAGCTGTTGTGCGTGAAGTTACATCAAGCCCGTTTACCGTCGTTAGTACATTGAGAATTTCCTCGGATATGCCAAATCCAAAATATTGCTGATTTCCTTCGGCACTTAAATCGACAAACGGCATTACTGCAATTGTTAGAGGTACGTTGTCTGTAGCTAATGTCTGCTGATCTTGCTCGGCACTATTATCCTGATTTAAATATAAAATTAAAATGATAAACAGCAGGGCAATTATCGCACCAATTTTAATCATCATTCTTCGCTTGGGTTCGTACCCCGGATTATCGGCGAGATTTGCCTGTTCTCTATGTGCGGGGTTTTCCTTATCAGTGTTTGTTGTTCTGGCATTAAACTGAAGCCCTCGTCCACGGATAGTTTTTATATATTTTTGAACTTCACCACTGTCACCGAGTGCTTTTCTTGCGGATTTAATGCAGCTTGAAATGGTCGCATCAGCAACAATTCTGCCATCCCAAAGTTCATCTATAATTTCGTCTTTAGTGATGATCCGGTCTGGATTTTTGATCAGAAATACTATTAGGTCAAATACAAGCGGTTCCACATGCTGCTGCTCGCCATCACGATGAAGCTCGAATGTGGTTTCATTAATTTCTATATTGTCAAATCTATGCAGCATAATACCCCTTACACTTAAGCAGATATTATATGTTATCACCAACGATGCGTCTAGTTATGCTATGAATGGCTTGATATCAAGGGTCACATGTAAAATCGTTATCGCCGGTTGCCCAGCAAAAGTATGGGAACTGGTGATTCTTCCAATAATCCAAAAGTCCAATTTCAATAAGATGATTACGAAAAATCTGTTCTTTAAACATTGGCCTTGCCAGAGGATTGTATATTCTTGAAAGCACAAAGCCCTTATTGACAAAAGTATTTTCAAAATCATCAACAAATACCTTGCCGTCACCTATCATATATAAACCGAAGGATGTATCCCTGCCGGCATCCCTGTCCCGTGCAAGCTGCTCAATTGCGTCTGTTAAGGATGATTTGTCGATATGCGCATCAAGATAGATGTTCAGGGTCTTCTCAATTTCTTCCTCCGTCATTTGATTGTAACTGGCATAAAAACGGGCCATTTGTTCACCTGCCATGTCCAGATTATTGTTCCAGACTGCGAGCAATGCCAAATCGATACGTCCAGCTTCAAATCCCAGTTTATCAATTGCGTGGCTCATGGATGGAATAGCGTTTTCCAGATCACCCTTTGCATGGTAAAACATGCCACGTGCACTATGGTTGATGGGTACATCGGGAGCCAAATTCAGCGCAACTTCAATTGCTTCAAGCGCCTTATTCTGATTACCTACCGCTGCAAAATGAAGTCCTTGCCAAAGCCAAGCGGTAGCATTTCTGGAATTTAGGGTAGTAGCGCGTAAAATAGCACTTTCTGATTCTTCGAAATTAAGCAGGTTAAGTGATACAAGTCCTCTCACGGCCCAAGCTTGTGAAAGTTCAGGATTAATTTCGATAGCCCGATCCGCTGCTTCGGTTGCAAGCGGCACGACTCGTGCAGATGAATAATCTGGGTCATAATAGCTTGGCATGACAATGTAACTGGTGGCCAGATCTGCCCAGGCATCTGCGAAACGTGGATCCAGTTCCACGGCTTGTTCCAAAAGTTCAATCGCCCTTTCGATATTGTCTATATTATTTTCAACCCCCATAGTCCCACGATTCAGAAATAGCTGGTGCCCCTGAAGGTAAAGCGCATAGGCTTCCATATTTGATGTTGGAGCGACACTTCCTACCGTGCCACCCATCAATTCGATGCGCAGTGCGTCAGCGATCTGTTGACTTATATCATCCTGAATGGCAAAAATGTCGGTTAGTTCACGGTCGTAATTTTCTGACCAAAGGTGGTTGTCATTTCGCGCATCAATCAGCTGGGCTGTTATCCGGATGCGATTTCCAGAGCTCCTGACGGATCCTTCCACGATATAATTAACATTTAAGCGTTCTGCGATTTCAGGAACTGATAAATTTTGCCCTTTTAAGGAAAAAGCGGTGGTGCGTGATGTCACATCAAGTTCATCAACGGCTGTAAGAACATTCAGAACTTCCTCTGAAATACCATCTCCGAAATATTCCTGGTCACCGTTAGCGCTAAGATCAACAAAAGGCATGACCGCTATGGCATATGGACCTTCGGGTATGTTGGTTGCTTGTTGACGCGGGGTAGATATACCGGACGAACCGGTTAGATACTGGTTATACAAAAGCAGACCGATGATAAAAAGAAGACCCGCGATCATTGCATAAATCAATGCCTGCTTATTTATAGGAGATTGAAGGTTATATTCTTTTGGGGTTTTAGTTTTGCCACTTTGGCTGCTGGATTTTTTAACTTCTTTTACAAACTGAAAACCTCTACCACGGGTAGTTTTAATAAAATTCTGATGTTCACCGTCGTCACCGAGTATTTTTCGTGCGGCCTTGACACAACTTGATATAGTTGTATCAGAAACGATGCGCCCATTCCAAACTTTATCGATGATTTCGTCACGGGTGACAACCCGGTCATTATTTTCAACCAGAAAAAGTATGAAATCGAATGTCTGTGGTTCCACATGTAAAGTCACACCGCGACAGCGGAGTTCAAATCTTTCTACATCTAATTCGAAGTCGTCAAATTGGTATAGCATTGTGACCCTCGTGAGTATCTAATTAATATATAGTAGTGGCTATTCCACGTCTAGATTCAATAAATCCCCACTTTCTGCGGTTTCTGCAACATTTCCCCACGTGATCCCCACATAAAATTTGTATTTTTTCAGTAAAATTACACCTGCTCTTCAAGCATCATTTTTTGTGATCTTCTATAACTATAATGGTCAAACGAATAAAAATATTAAAAATCTATATGAAATATGAGGATTTAGAGAATGTACAATTTAGACAGAATTATAGCAGAATTTGATGCTGAAATTTCCGAACGTTATGCAGAATGTCTTGAGACATTGGACCGTAATGACTGGATATTGAACGATGTCGATTTAAATGGTCGTTGTTATGATTTATCGAATAGCAGAATAACAACACTCCTACAAACAGGCCCGTTCTAATAATCGCATAAGTAGAAAAAATAAAATTATCAGGTATTAATACTCAGGAAAAATAAAGGTAAAAACGATGAATATGATGAACAAAATAATAGCAGACAGTGAATTTGATACGTCGGCACGCTATGCACGATGTATAGAAGTTTCAAAGCGTATCAATTGGGATATTGACGTGGATGTCATTCGCGGACGGGAATTTGATGTATCAGAAAAGTTTCTGCCTGATACCCTGTCGAAAGTAGAAGAAATTAAAAGTCTTAATGATGATGAGAAAAGATTTCTAAGTCAAATTCAGGGACGTACCTATGCCAATATGTTTGGCCTTGTAGAGCGCTTTATAAATACAAAGGTACTCGAAATCGGCCAGGATTATAGTTTTGGCGATCAGGTAGCGCTTGAAGCATTAATTCGTTTCAGTCAGGAAGAAATAAAGCATCAACAACTGTTTCGCAGAATTGATAATATGTGTGAAGCAGTTATGCCGGAAGGTTATAATTTTGTACCGCAGCCAAATGATGTGGCGCATGCAGTACTTAGCAAATCGACCTGGGCTGTTCTTGCGCTTACGCTTGATATCGAATTATTCACTCAAACACATTATCGCGACAGTATTGATCCAACGGAAAACCTTTCGCCGCTTTGGAAAGATGTCTTTAAGTATCATTGGCGTGAAGAAAGCCAGCACGCAATTCTTGATGAGCTGGAATGGGTACGCCATGACGCAACGGTGAGTGTAGAAGAACGTGATCAGGGTGTGGATGAATTTATCGAACTTGTTGCGGCTGTTGATGGCATCCTTCAGGTTCAGGCGAAAGCAGATGTTGACTATTTTGTTAAGGCTTGCTGGCGTGTTGTAGAAGCGGATGAAGCAGAGGATATAGAGAAGACAGTTCTAAGCGCTTACCGGTATCAATATATTTTTTCCGGTGCTGCTCACCCCCATTTTGGGAAAGTACTTGGTGGCATGATTACACCTGCGCAGGCGAACCGCATTCATTCAGCACTTAACACTATTCAATAAGGATAAAACAATTGAGGAGGGGGCGGTTCTTTCCTCCCGGAGCCAAACCCTTCTTCAATTTAAAATTATCAAAGGATTGTAAAATGACTATTAACAAGCAAAAAAAACAAACATCGATCAAAGCTATTATTTTTGGCATTTTTTCCTATTTGGGATTTTTGATCGTTTTTAATTATCACATTGCTTTTGTTGGTGATTTATTTGTTCCCCTAAGCGTTGATACGGCACGGGAAGGTTCCCTTCTATCATCGATCTTTATCGATATCGGGCTGGTTGCTCTATTTGGCATTCAGCATACGATAATGGCAGATCCGATGTTTAAACGCTGGATTACCAGGTTTATTCCCACATATTACGAAAGACCACTTTTCGTGGCCGTATCAACCATTGCTCTTGCTTTCTTAATGTGGCAATGGCGCAGCATTGATATCGTTGTCTGGCAGGTAGATGCTATCTGGGCACAATCAATCCTATGGGTGCTGTTCGCATCAGGTTGGGGTATTTTGTTGCTTTCAACATTTCTGATTGACCACTGGCACTTATTTGGTCTTAAACAAGCTCTTGGTCGTGACTATGACGGTGTGATCCGTTTCGTGACACCTTCTCTATATAAAATCGTGCGTCACCCAATGATGACAGGTATTTTTATAGCGATGTGGGCAATCCCTACAATGACACTCGGACATGCGGTTCTTGCAGCATCCATGACAGTATATCTGCTTATCGGCATTCGCTTTGAAGAAAAGAAACTCGTTCAGGAACTGGGCGACCAATACAAGCTTTATCAGCAAAATGTTCCGGCATTGTTACCAACGATCAGAAAACCTACTGGCCGGCAACCATCTGTATTGAACAACTAGTATATCAGGAAATAACCATGAAAACGCAAATCGAAGAAACTAAATTTGAAAGCATCTATGACGAATTAAGATATGAAATTCAGGATGTTGTCAACTTAATAAATCATATTCTTGGTGGGAATAAAAGAAACCCAACAGTGATTGATCTTTTCAAGGATTATGTAAAACGTCCGGCAAATGACAATTGGCCAATTTGTAAAACCAGGAATGATAAAACAATCAAACGAAACATACTTTAAAAACAACACATAAACCAATAAAGGAAGAATAAAATGGGTATTCAGGTACTAAATAATGAAGAATTTGACATAAAAGAAACACGTCTGGCAGAACCACGCGGTCGTATTTATGACAGTGTTATCGAAACCATAGGTGCGACGCCGCTTGTAAGGCTTCCCAACCTGACCAGAGAAGAAGGCCTTGTAGGTGATCTGCTTGCCAAACTGGAATTTTTTAATCCGCTTGGATCTGTGAAAGACCGTATTGCATTTTCAATGATTGAAGATGCGGAAAAAAACGGAAAGATAATCCCGGGTAAAACGGTAATGATTGAACCAACGTCTGGAAACACGGGTATTGGTCTTGCATTTATAGCAGCATCCAAAGGATACAGATTGATCCTTACCATGCCGGAAAGCATGTCAATTGAGCGCCGTAAAATGCTTGCTTATATGGGTGCTGAAGTTGTCTTGACACCTAAGGAAAAAGGCACGAAAGGTGCTATTATGAAGGCGGAAGAGCTTCTTGCTTCAATTCCAGACAGTTTTGCTCCAGGACAGTTTGTTAATGCGGCTAATCCGGCTATTCATCGCAAAACAACGGCACAAGAAATTCTTCGTGATACAGGTGGTGATGTGGATATTCTGATATCCGGTGTTGGTACTGGTGGTACAATTACCGGGGTTGCTGAAGTATTAAAGGCACACAATCCGAATTTTCAGGCAATTGCTATTGAGCCAACAGAAAGTGCAGTGCTTTCAGGTGGTGAGCCCGGCCTTCATAAAATTCATGGTCTGGGCGCAGGCTTTGTTCCTGATGTCATGGATATGTCACTTGTGGACGAAGTAATCCGTATCAATGGTGATGATTGCTATCCTATGGCACAGCGCATTGCCCGTCTTGAAGGTATTCCTGTTGGTATTTCAAGCGGTGCAGCCTTTATAGCTGGTATTGAGGTCGCGAAAAGACCGGAGAATGCCGGTAAGAAAATTGTAATGATCATACCATCATGCGCTGAGCGTTATATTTCTACTCCGCTTTTTGAGGGTTTAGATGTTTGATTTAATCCAATCAATCCGACAGCGTGACCCTGCACGGCCCACTTTTTTTGAAGTGTTGCTTGCCTATCCAGGTTTCCACGCTGTCGGTTTCTATAAAGTGTCAAATTTTCTTTGGCGATATAAAATGCGGGCATTGGCACGGCTATGCTCGCACATCGGCCGTTTTTTGACCGGTATTGAAATTCATCCAGCTGCCCAAATAGGTAAACGCCTGTTTATTGATCATGGTATGGGGGTTGTGATAGGGGCAACAGTAAAAATCGGTAGTGATGTTACCATTTATCATGGCGTTACGCTGGGGGGTACCGGGCAGGGCGGTATTGAAAAAAGACATCCAACAGTGGGTGATAAAGTCATGATAGGATCGGGTGCCCAGATACTTGGTGCAATCACGCTTGGCAGTGGCTGCCGCGTTGGGTCCAACGCCGTTATTACCAAATCAGTGCCGGCATGTTGTACGGCAGTGGGAAATCCCGGAAGAATTGTTAAAGGAATGGATAAGTCACCAATATACGGTCTTCCTTATTCGGCACACCCGGACCCTGTGGGGCAGGTCTTAGATGAGCTGGCAAAGGATATCCATCACATTAAAAAAGAACTGAATAAAACAGGTGTGAATGATAATGCCTGTGTTCAGCAAAAAAGAAAACATATAGGAATTTGGATGGGGGATGCCATCTAACAGAATAAAACTCCCAAAAACTACTCCATCATGGCGAGCTTAGTGCTCGCCTTTTTTTTAAAATAACTGTCCAACATATAAAAAGGCAGAGGCCTGGCTTTCCTCACCAAATCCGCCGCCTAGATATATGGGGCCAATTAACGTATCGGCACCGATAAATAAACTTGTGCTCCATCTTAATTCGTTAAAGCTCATATCATCCCGGATATTCCATGCATTTCCGGCCTCCACGGAACCTCCAATATAAAGCGGTGTATCACCAAAGGGCTGAACGCCGCCAGAGACTTTCCTATAGAAGACACCAGCCAGGCTACCTCCGTGATAACCCGTGATCTGTCCTGGGGTATAGGCAGAAAGTCTCATAAACCCGCCGAGTGGGAACAAATCGATGGGACGTGGGGTACCATTGAATGTTGTGGCAAACTGATAACGTAAGGCAACTGTGTTATTGCCCCAACTTGTTGGTTGGAAACCGCTTATTTCGAATTGATCAACCTGATCATCACCGCCAAGCATGTTTAAATTATTTCTGTATCTGATATTGAGAGCAGTACCCGTACGTGGAAACCGTATGTTATCAAGTGTATCGATGATAAATTCAGCGTTAAGTGTTGTTCGGTCAAATGTTGAAAGAAGTGTATTGGGAAAGCTGCTGCGATCCCGTTCATTACCAAAGGTACGCGCGAGTGAAGCTCTGACAGTTCCCCAATTGCCAAAATTAAAACCTGTGCCGATGCTGGTTGTGGCATCAAAAATACGGCGTTGTTCCAGGATCAGACGACTATCAATATTGTCATTTAGGTTTCTGTTAAACCTTGTTGCGGATGTGTTGGCATAGATATAAAATTTTTGTTTATGATCAATGGGTTGGTAAAATTCTGTAAATATACCTAAGGTTTCACCGACGTTTAACAATGTTTGCCATTCGCCGCCGTAACGGTTTAGATTAAGATTGGTATAACTTGCTGAAAGCTGAAAATCATTATTGCCTTCAAAGCTTTCCTGTAGAGCCAGACCGAAACGGAAATAATCTTCCCCATTTTCACGGGGGCTGGTAAGTATATTCAGTGTGTTACCTGTACCATCTTGCGAGATGGAATAATTGACATTTTCAAAAAGTTCCATTCCGTATATTTTTTTCAAGTCGTCAATCAGTTCTTCTGAGCGGAGCGGCTCTCCTTCTTTTGCGTTTATATTTGCCATGATAATTTCATCTGAAACTTTGGTTTCATTCTGGACGATAATTTTATCAATCGTTATTTCCTGGGTAGGCTTTTCTTTAGATGCTAACTTGGTGGCCCATACTTCATTTGGCATTGATAATTTACTTAATTCAGGCAAAGCGTCACGTGCGGCCTGTTCACCTCTGGGTACTGCCTCCATTGATCTATCAAAATCGATAAATCCAATATTGCTAAGGTCGGGTCGCAGGAAAATATCCTTTTCCGTAAGTTTGGCGAGCTGTTCTTTTGACTTTCTATTGCTTTGCAGCATTGTTATTTGGTCGATAACATTAGCGAAACTTGTTATTTGATCTTTCTTAAGAAGTGGTTCGCTGATGTCGACCACAATCAGAATATCTGCCCCCATTTCTTTTACAACATCGACAGGGATATTATTGGCAATCCCGCCATCAACAAGCAGTTTTCCGTCTAGCTCCACGGGGGGGAATAAGGCAGGTACGGTCATACTTGCAACCATTGCTGATGCGAGATTACCACGGTCCAGCTTTACGACATCACCAGTTTCCAGATCTGTTGCAATTGCACGAAATGGAATTGGCAGATTATCAAAGTGATCGATATCTGTGCGTCCGTTAACAAGCCCCCCAAGAGTTAATCGTAAATTATTGGGTGTAATAAGTCCGCTTGGCAGTTTAAGTTCACCGTCCTCGAACCCTATTTTAAATTTAATTTGAAAATCATCATCATCTTTTTTACGGCGAAATGTCTTTTTTGTACGGGCAGCATCACTAGACAGTGTATCTTCCCAGTCAATATTTTTTAGGATCTGTTCAAGTTCATCTGCACTATAGCCAGATGCATATAACCCACCGACAACGGCCCCAAAACTGGTGCCAGCTATCATATCAATCGGGATTTGATTTTGTTCCAGTACTTTTAAAACGCCAACATGAGCCGCACCACGGGCACCGCCACCGGATAAAACAAGGCCGATTTTGGGTCGTTCATTGTCAGCGAAGGGTTCGTTCTGTGCCATACTTATGACAGGTTGCTGAACCAGAAACTGTATGAGAAGATAATAAAAAACAACCTTTTTCATAATATGGACTCAGTGTTTAAAAACATATCCGGATTACCCATTTTGCTGTTTTTCATTGTCCTTCCAGACGGCTCGGAACTTCTGGTATCTTCAGGAAAATAGTCTGTTTAGCTATAGTTAGTTGCTACTATATACAACTTCGCCATCTATAACCGTCATTAGCACATGTGTATCTCTGATTTTTTCCGGTGCTATTTCGAATATATTGTCACTTATCACCACAAGATCAGCAAGTTTGCCCGGTTCAATTGTACCAAGAATATCTTCCTGATTTCCTGCCCAAGCGTTGTTGATAGTGTAGGCTTTTACTGCCTGTTCAACCGTAATTTTTTCCTGCGGCACCCATCCATCGGGGTTTAAGCCGTCAATAGTGCGGCGGGTGACGGCGGCATAAATACCTGATAACGGTTCAAGCGGTGCCACTGACCAGTCGGAACCGAATGTTAATGTTGCCCCGGCATCTAGAAGAGATTTGAATGCATATGTACCCGCCAGCCGTTCCTTACCGATACGTTTTTCGGCCCATCTTCCGTCATCTATCGCATGATAGGGTTGCATGGACGGTACAACACCAAGTGTCGCGAATTTTTGTATCGCATCAGGTGTTAAATGTTGTGCGTGCTCAATGCGCGCCCGATGACCACTTACACCGACCTCATCAAATATTTTAAAGATTTGATCATTGGTTTGATCGCCAATACCGTGAATAGCAAGTTGAAAACCATAATCGTGGGCTTCTTTGATGCTTTGTTTTAAAACATCCATTTGCATCAATGGGAAACCATTTGTATCCGGCTCATCCGTGTAAGGTTCATAAAACCAGGCTGTGGTGCTGCCGAGTGATCCGTCAACCAGTTCCTTTACGCCACCAAAACGAAGCCAATTATCACCTTTACCATCACGTTCAATCATTTCAGCGAGCTTGTGCCGGTTTGATATATGCGGGAAATAATAAGCGCGAATTTTAAGTCTTCCATCGGCTTTGGCACGTTTGAATATTTCAATATTATCCCAGTTGCTCATGTTGTGAACCTGGGTCACACCATTTTCAAGGGCTTCCTGAATACCGGCATCAAATGTACGGTCTGCCTGTTCATCGGACAGGGCAGGGATTACTGCCCAGACAAAATTCATGGCATTGTCTTTAAGGACGCCTGTTGGTTCACCATTTTCATCACGAACGATTGTGCCGCCTTCCGGGTCAGGTGTTTCTTTCGTGACACCTGCGAGCTCAAGAACTGCTGAATTGGCAATCGCCATATGCCCATCGGTTCGCAGCAGGAATAATGGTTTATTTTCTGTATATTCGTCGATCCAGTCTTTATGTGGAAGATTTCCTTCCCAGGCTTCATGGTCCCAAAGTCCGCCAACAATCCATTCTCCTTCGGGTGAGGTCGCGGCATATTCCCGAACGACTTCGATAAATTCCTGACTGCTTTGGGTTCCCTGCGTTTTAATGCCAAGCAGGGATGCTGATCCATCCATGAAATGTGTGTGGTTATCAATGAAACCCGGAAGTACCAGATTACCGTGCAGGTCTATTACATCCGCAGCATCATATTGACTTGCCAGCTCGCTTCCGCCCACAGCGACTATTTTATTATCATTAATGACAATAACATTGGCCCATGGCTGTTGATCACTTCCTGTCCATACAGTTGCATTGACGATTATTTTGCTAACAGAGGTTGCAGCTTCTTCCTGCGCACATCCGGCAATAATAAATACACTAATCCCTAATAGTATCTTCCCAATTATATTCATAATAATTTTCCGTTTATTCATTTTTCCATGCTGCTTTAGCTAGTCCGTCTCTGCGTGGATCAGCGGCCCCTGCCCAATTTCCGTTTTCCAATGCTATCGCATGTACACCGCCAAAGTAAGGGTCATACTGGCTGTCGGACACACCATAAGCAGGTCTTCTAAGACTATATCCGTATTTCGCCATTGCCTTCAACAATTCACTGGAGATAGTTGGGCCTTCAACATAGGCCCTGTTTTCAGGAACGACATGTACCCGGTAAGCACCAACGGCTTTTTTAATGTCGGCTTCCACATCTATCCAGTAGCTTGCAACCTGTGCAACTGCGGATATAATCCGT